>CAMWPK010000098.1 GCA_947176115.1 uncultured Clostridia bacterium | reverse complement strand
TATATAAATCACATTAAATGAGAATTATTTTAGAATATGTACGGCTATTTGTAAGTATTTATAAGGTGTTCTATCTTTTCAAGAATTTCTTCCTTTCCCATTTTAGCCTGCGAAGAAACCGTCAAAATATTATCGGCACCGATACATAATTCTCTTGCAATAACGATTTTTTGCTTATTGCAAGCCATCCTTGAGAGCTTATCGCACTTGGTAGCAATTACGCAAAAAGGTATTTGATAATGGTGCATATACGCTACCATTTGCTTGTCCAGCGCAGTCGGTTCGTGCCTTATATCCACAAGTAAAAACACGTTGATAAGCCTCTTACTTCCAAGCAAATATCCGCCTATCAATTCATCCCAATTTCCTTTAATCTCCCCCGACACTTTAGCGTAACCGTACCCGGGGAGATCAACAAGCATCAGCTCGCCTTTGTTAATTTCAAAGTAATTCAAAAGCCTAGTCTTTCCGGGAGTAGACGATGTCTTTGCCATGCTTTTATTGTTGACAAGATAATTAATAAAAGAAGATTTTCCCACGTTTGACTTGCCGGCGATTGCTATCTCTGGCATTCCGTAGTCAACGCAGTTTTTGCTATTTGCCACCGACGTGACGAATTTACATTGTTTGATTTCCATAGTGATCGACCTAACTAAAATTTATTCCACAAGCCTCTTCGAATACCGTAGACACATTGTCTGCAAGTACAAAGTTAATGCTATCCAATACGCTTTTGGGCAATTCTTGCATATCTTTTTGGTTTTGCTTTGGTATTATTACCGTCTTAATTCCGCTTCTCAACGCGCCTAAAGTCTTTTCTTTAAGCCCGCCTATTGCCAGCACCTTACCTCTCAACGTCACTTCGCCCGTCATTGCCAAGTCCTTCTTAACAGGCTCGCCAGTGAAAGCCGACAAAACGGCTGTCGCAAGCGCTATGCCTGCGCTTGGTCCGTCTTTTGGCGTAGCGCCTGCAGGCACGTGAATATGAATATCATGCTTATTGAAAGTATCCTCGCTGATATTGAGCTCCACGCACTTACTCTTTATCAAAGATACAGCAATCTCAGCAGACTCCTTCATAACATCGCCAAGACTTCCCGTCAAAAGTATCTTTCCGCTTCCGTAAGGCAAAAGTCGCACCTCAATAGGCATAGTGACACCGCCTACGCTTGTCCAAGCAAGCCCGTTGACTGCTCCGACTTCTCCGCCGACTACGCCGTCGTCGCCTTGATATTTGATTGGACCAAGATATTCCGTCAAATTATCTGCAGTAACGGTATAACTAATATTATCACCGCCTACAATCTTGGTCGCTATCTTGCGACATACGCTACCGATTTGCCTTTCAAGTTCTCTTACTCCCGATTCTCTGGTATAACCGTCTATAATCTTATCGATGGCGCTATCTTCAAACTCCACTTCGCAAGTTTCAATTCCATTCCTTTCCTTTTGCTTAGGAACTAGATATCTCTTGGCAATCTCCAATTTCTCCTCGACTGTATAGCCTTCCATTTCTATGATTTCCATTCTATCAAGCAAAGGTTTTTGGATATTCGCAAGAGAATTTGCCGTCATTATAAACATTACTTGCGACAAATCAAACGGTAATTCAAGATAATTATCCCTAAAATTAGCATTCTGATTAGGATCCAACACTTCAAGCATTGCGCTTGACGGGTCGCCCCTCATATCTTGCGTCATCTTGTCTATTTCGTCAAGCAGGAATAGCGGATTGCTTGTCTTTGCCTTTGACATACAAGTTATAATTCTTCCCGGCATTGCGCCTATATAAGTCTTGCGGTGGCCTCTAATCTCAGCCTCGTCCCTAATACCGCCCAAACTCATATGGATATATTCTTTTCCAAGCGCTCTTGCTATTGACTGCGCAATAGAAGTCTTACCAACGCCCGGAGAACCTACAAGACAAATAATAGGAGCTTTATTTTTATCTCCTGCCAACTTTTTGACGGCTATAGCCTCGATTATTCTATTTTTAACCTTGTCAATTCCGTAATGCTCTTTATCCAACACCTCGCGGATATGTTCCAAATCGAAGTTGTCTTGCGTATACTCGCCCCACGGCAAAGACAAAGCCACGTCGATATAGTTACGCAAGATAGAATACTCGGGCGAAGAAACGTTCATTCTTTGCATTCTGTCAAATTCTTTTTGCAGTTTGCTCTTAACTTCTTCGGAGGCTTTGAGCTCTTTGATTTTTTGAGTAATTTCTTCTGCTTCGTTATCCTCGTCGCCAAGTTCTTTCTTAATTACTTTGATTTGTTCTCTCAAGACAAACTCTTTTTGGTTTTCTCTCAAAGTATCGTCAAGTTTTTTATTGATTTCTTTCAACACGCCGAGTTTATAAGCCTCAACCTTTAACGTAGAAGACAGTCTTTGCGCTCTCAATTCGCAATTTCCCTCATCCAGATACGCCTGTCTGTCAATATCTCCTATACTGTCGGCAATTATATCCATAATCGCAGACGTATTCTGCATCCTTTCAAAGGCAAGCCATACCGCTTGCGGAATTGCTCCGCCCAGTTTCTCAAGATTCTTGACGTCTTTATATAATAGACTTCTATACAAATTATCCTTAAACGACTCGTCAAAAGGAATTCCGTCGTCTTCTTTTACAGTAACCCAAACGGCCCTATCGTCTTTATCGACAATATCTATCAATCTAGCTCTCTTAACGCCTTCTAATACAACGGTAGAAAAATCTAATCTATCCCTATATTCCTTGATATTGCAGACAACGCCGTACTCATAGACGCTTTCCTCGTCAGTAAATTTCTTTTCGTCCTTTAATTTGACGGCAAAAACCTGTCCGCCCTCTTTGAAAACGTTCTTCAAATTCAACGCGTTTAATCTATTTATAATATCCAGCTTTTTGATACTATTGGGTAATACGGCTTCGTCCTTAAGCGGAAGAATAGTTAGTTTTGATATTTCCGACATAGCTTTCTCCTTTGTCAAAACGTGTGTTTCTCTCTCTTAAAGAATACGAATAATAAAAAATATTATTCGTATTCAAAGCAATTGTATATTATTGTATTCTGCTAATTTCAGGTTTACTCTCTCCTGTCACGACGCCTTTGGTAATTTTTACCTTTTGTATCGTCTTGTCCGTCGGCACGTCGTACATTAGTTGCAACATTATACTCTCAAGCACCGACCTAAGTCCTCTTGCGCCCGTCTTGAGCTTGATTGCCATCTTTGCGACTTCTACAAGAGCGTCGTCCTCAAATTCGACCTGCACACCGTCTATCTCAAATAGCTTTTTGTACTGTCTGATTACTGCGTTCTTTGGCTCGGTGAGAATCTTTACCAGAGCTTTCTCGTCTAACGCGTCAAGACCGACCACTATCGGTATTCTACCCACAAACTCCGGAATCAGTCCGAATTTAATGAGGTCGTCAGGCTTAATATCGCTTATAAGCTCGCCGTAACTAATCTTCTTGCCATCTCGCACTTTTGCGCCAAATCCCAATGAAGAGCCGTCCAATCTCTTATCGATAATTCTGTCAAGCCCTACGAAAGCTCCACCGCAAATAAACAATATATTGGTGGTATCGATTTGAATACACTCTTGTTGAGGATGTTTTCTTCCGCCTTGAGGCGGTACGCTTGCCAACGTGCTTTCGATAATTTTCAAAAGAGCTTGTTGGACGCCTTCTCCCGAAACGTCTCTGGTGATAGACATATTCTCGCCCTTACTTGCAAGTTTGTCAATTTCGTCAATATAGATAATACCAAGTTGCGCCTTTTCTATATCATAGTCCGCCGCCTGAATTAGTTTTAGCAATATATTCTCGACGTCCTCGCCTACGTATCCCGCTTCCGTCAACGTCGTAGCGTCCGCAACCGCAAAAGGTACGTTAAGTATCTTTGCAAGCGTCTTGGCAAGCAAGGTCTTTCCGCTACCGGTAGGTCCGAGCATAAGAATATTGCTCTTATCCAACTCAACCTCGCTGTCTTTACAATTTATTCTCTTATAATGGTTGTATACGGCTACGGACAATACCTTTTTTGCGTTGTCCTGACCTATAATATACTCGTCAAGCTTAGCCTTAATCTCGTGAGGTTTAAGCAAATTGAGTTCTTTTGAGTCCTCTTTTTCCTTAACTTCAAGGTCTAAACTTTCTTTTTTTATCAAACTGACGCAAGTCGCCACACAGTCGTAGCATATTCCCACGTCCGGCTCTGCTCCCGGGATAATGAAATCTACGTCCTCATAAAGAACCCTGTTGCAGAGCATACACTTTCTTTTAGTTTCCAAACTCAACCTCTCTCATAAAAAATTTTATCTACAAGACCATACTCAAGCGCTTCTTCCGCAGACATATAGTTATCTCTCTCGCAGTCTGCAAGCACCTTTTCAAAAGGTTGACTGCTGTTTTTGGAAAGTATCTTGGTAAGTTTTTCCTTGGTCTTTTGAATATGGTTGGCCATAATTTGAATTTCAGTCGCCTGACCGCTTGCTCCGCCCAAAGGTTGATGTATCATAACTTCGCTGTTTGGCAAAACAAATCTCTTGCCCTTTGCGCCCGATGAGAGCAAGAAAGCTCCCATTGACGCCGCCATACCGATACATATCGTGCTTACGTCGCATTTAATATAATTCATTGTGTCGTATATAGCCATTCCTGCCGTAACGCTACCGCCCGGACTGTTGATATACAGACTTATATCTTTTGTGGAATCTTTTGCCTCAAGGTATATGAGCTGAGCTACGACGGTGTTCGCAAGCGCGTCGTTTATCTCGCCCGTAATGAATACGATTCTATCCTCCAAAAGTCTTGAATAAATATCGTATGCTCTTTCGCCGTTTTCCGTTCTGTCTATTACGTTTGGTACCAAAGTTGCTTTCATTTTCATACCCTCCAATATTTATTTGAAAGTAAGTCCGACGTTTTGCCGTGTCGGACTACTTAATTATTAGCTTGTTTTTCTATTATATTACCGTCAATAAGACGATATTTGTCAATTATTTAATCTTATTGTTGTTTTTGAGATACTCAAAGAGCTTGCTTGTAATGAGATCTCTTCTCAAATATTCTCTGTATTGCTCGTTTATAAAGCCCTTGTATTCCTCAAAGGTCTTTCCTGCTTGCTTAGCCATATCAGCAATCTTCTCGTCGATTTCCTCGTCGGATACCGGAACTTTGATAGCCTTGAGAAGAGCGTCCAAAGTCAATCTCAATTTGACGTTCTTTTCCGCCATTTCCTTGTATCCCTCTTTCAACTTCTCTTGCGTCATGCCGGTGTATTTGTAATAATCTTTAGCATTTAGACCTTGATATTGCAATCTCTGCTCGAACTCTTGAACCATATCCTCGATTTGGTTGTCAATCATGCACTGAGGAATTTCCACTTGACTGCCATCGGCGATAGTTTGGATAAGGTCGTTTTCAAGTTTGCTATCTGCTTCCGCGTTCTTTTTCTCTTCAATCTTGCTCTTTACGTCTGCTTTATACTCTGCTACGGTGTCAAATTCAGATATATCCTTTACCGTTTCGTCGTCAAGCGTAGGAACTTCTTTGACGTTGATTTCATTCAACTTGATTGCAAATACCGCTTGCTTTCCTGCCAAGGACTTTTCATGATATTCTTCCGGGAAAGTAACCGTGATATCTCTATCCTCTCCTATGTTCATACCCTCGACTTGCTCTTCAAATCCGGGGATAAATGCTCCGCTACCAAGCGTAAGACTTTGATTCGACGCTGTTCCGCCGTCGAACTTAACGCCGTCTACGCTACCGCTATAATCTATAATTACCTGATCGCCCTTTTGCGCAGGTCTGTCTACGACCGGAATCCAAGCGCCTGCTTCTTCAAGTTTTGCATTTATTTCCGCTTGAACGTCTTCGTCGGTTACTTCAACTTTATCTCTCTTTATCTCCAAGCCCGTGTACTTGCCTAGCGTAAAGTCAGGCTTGCATTGCAC
>CAMWPK010000097.1 GCA_947176115.1 uncultured Clostridia bacterium | reverse complement strand
ATATATATAAGTTTTGCAATATTATTTATTACTTTAATTGCTTTATTTTTGTCGAAAACGACTTTTCCTCTCGTTGAGTTAATATCCCATTTCACTTGGCAAAATAAAAAAGGAAGAGCTTTTGCTCTTCCTTCTTATCAATTTTATTCTTATTAGAATTTTGCAAGATGATCAGCAATAGCGTATCCTGCTTCGTTTGGATTGTAAGAGAACAACTGCGTTGCGGTAAGTACTACTGCGCTGTTAATCTTTATACCAGACAAAACCATCTTCATTTGATAGTTCTCAACTACGTTGATAGATCTGATCATACCGTTTTCCCACATAACTACTTCCAATACCAATTGGTTGAAGCCAAGATTTTCAATAGGCATACCTGCATTGCCTTCAAGTTGCTTAAGCATTACTTGACGGTATTTCTCAGTAGACTCCATTGGCTTAAAGTCAAATGCGAATTTATAAGACTTCTCGCTCTCTACGTAGATAGGATCGATTTTCTTTTGAATATTATCCGCTGACAATTCATACATCCAAAGAATGGTAGGATTATTGCTGTTTGCCGTAACTAATTCACTCAAAGAGTTGTAAGCCTTTTGTGTGCCGAATTTATTGCCTTCAACATACCAATAACCCAAACGACCGGCTTTATCATTCTTTTTAACGCTAGTATCTCCAGTATTTACTTTTCTTATAGTACTGCCAGCCTTATAGAAAGTTATATCGCCCTTATCTGCGGCTTTTCTTGTCCAAGAGTCAGGAGTGATAACAAACTTCTCATATATCTTTGCGAAAGCTGAGTAGGACTTATTGTCTGCAAAATAAGTAGCATTGTTTGCATTGTCGCCGTCTGCGTCGCCAACACCGTTTCTTATTTTGGAAGATTGAACGGCTTGATCAACTTTGATAGCGCCGGCAAGCGTCATATTTACGCCACCGTTATACTCGTTGATAGCATACTTAGCATTATAGAAATTCTCCATACCTACTTGCAACATTTCAAATGCTGACATGGAACTGTTAATACCTTTGATACCTCCCTCTACAGCGTCATCCGTGAGCGACATTGTGTCTGCGCCGATTTCCGCCTTTGGAATTGCAAAGTCTTTGGTAAGTTCGTAAAGTTTGGTTTTACATCCCGCGAAAAGCATTAGTGACATTGACAAAATCATTATGACTAATACCGCCGAGATCAAAATCTTCTTTTTCATAATTTTTCCAAATCTCCTAATTAAAAAATTTTACTACATACATAATATACCCTATGAAATTTTATTGCAAGTAAATTTTACACAATTTTTAATTTATTGTATTTTGCAGTCAAATTTTGTCGCGATTATATCCTATTGTTATTTATTTGCGCTACGCAAGCGAATAATTATTTCTGATGCCTGTAATATATATACTGATATATAATATATATTAGAACTAGAAACACGCCCCAGCGCCCGCTAAGGAGCAAGCGCAATCAAATAAGTTGACAAATTGGCAAATAATATATATACTTTATACAATACAATCTCAAATGCTAAATAGCAAAAGGAGCAAAAAATGAAAATAATGATCACTGCAGAGGCTACGAGCGACTACCCCGATAGCCTTCTTACTGAAAACATTACTATATTTCCTATGGGCTATACTCTAAACGGCGTAGCTTACGACGGAGTGACTACAAAGTTAACTCCAAAGGAGTTCTACGACGCTTGTCGCAAGGCTAAGACAAAGGAGGACTTGCCTCAGACGTCTATGATTACCGCATACCAAGCAAAAGAACTCTTTAAGCCTATCCTTGACAAAGGATATGATATTATTCATATTGGTTTCACAAAGGCATTGAGCGGAACGTACGACCAAATGTGTATGGCGGCTAAAGAGCTTAAAGAAGAATATCCTGACAGAAAAATCACGATAGTGGAATCGCGCTCAGCGGCTTTCGTACAAGGAATTCTCGTATGGTACGTGGATCAAAAACTCCAGAGCGGAGCAAGTTATGAAGAACTCGTTGAATACGCAGAATACCTCTCGTTGCATACGGCAGGCTACTTCACTATCGACGATATGAAGCACCTCTACCGCACGGGTCGCGCAAGCAAGACGCAAGCCTTTCTTGGCGAAGCATTGCAAATCAAACCTATACTCTACGTCAACAAACTTGGCAAATTGGTGGCAATAAGCAAGCAAATATCCCACAAAAAAGCAATGAAAACCATGCTCGAGTATATTGACAAGCGCATGATGCCTGTTGAAGAACAAAAACTTGTCGCAGTAATGCACGCAGACGCTTATGACGAAGCCAAGATGCTTGAGAAGGCTCTTATAGACAAATACGGCTTTGCAAACACCGCAATCGTGGACGTAGGTCCGGTAATAGGTACTCACGTAGGCGCGGGAATGCTGGCTCTCATATTCTTGGCGAAAGAAAAGGCTGAACCGAACGACAACGAGCTTACTGAAGAATAAGAAATTCTCAAACAAATTATAAAGCAAAAGGAGCACATCTTGAGATATGCTCCTTTAATTTTTATGACTTATCTATTTACTTAATCTCTGTTACCCAGCCGAACTCGTCTGCGTATCTTTCCGACTGAATTCCGGTGATTTTGTCGTACAAGAAAGAAGTAATTTCGCCCATCTTGCCGTCATTAATGAGCATATCTTTGCCCTTATAGGTGATTAGCCCGACAGGAGATATTACGGCGGCGGTACCCGATCCAAAACTCTCTTTTAGCGTACCGTTGTTGTATGCTTCGACGATTTCGTCCATAGATATTCTTCTCTCGCTTACCTTGTAGCCATACTTCTTAAGAACTTGTATGCATGACTTTCTTGTGATACCGTCAAGAATACTTCCGACAAGAGCAGGCGTAACTACTTCATCGCCAATGACGAAGAACATATTCATAGAACCTACTTCTTCTACGTACTTATGCTCAGAAGAATCAAGCCAGAGCGCTTGGTCATAGCCCTTGGAATTGGCAATCTCACCGCCCATAAGCGACGCCGCATAGTTACCCATACACTTTGCTTCGCCCGTACCTCCGATAGAAGCTCTGACGAGGTGCTCTTCTACGAGTATCTTTGTAGGTTGAAGTCCGTGCGCATAATACGAACCTACAGGCGAAAGGATAATGAAAAATCTATACTTTTTGCTTGCGTGTACGCCTAATACTTCGTCGTTTGCTATGAGAGTTGGTCTGATATACAGCGCAGTACCCGGCTCGGTAGGAATCCAGTCCTTTTCCAACTTAATGAGTTCAAAAAGCGCATTCTTGACCACCTTTGCGTCGAAGTTTGGCATACAAAGACGGGTAGCCGACTTATTCATACGGGTAAAGTTGTCGTCAATTCTGAATACGGTAACCTTGCCATCTTTGGTCTTATAAGCCTTTGCGCCCTCAAAAATACCTTGAGCGTAGTGCAAAATATTAGTCGCAGGAGCAATCGCAAAAGGCGCGTACGGAACGATTTCCGGCTCTTTCCAAGCGCCGTTTTCGTAATCCATAACAAGCATCTGGTCGGTAAAATACTTGCCGAAGCCTAGCTTTGAAGAATCTGGTTTTTGCTTAGGTTTTGTTGTCAAAGTAATTTTCATTTTTCACCTCATATTTTTTGTCAACTTGAGCATTGTCCAAGTGACTCAATGTTAATATAAAATTTTCGTTACGATCGCGATAACGTATTACCGACAAATGCAACGTAGCTTCTATCGACAATCTCTATCTTTGCCTTGTCGAGCGTAACATCCACAATCTTGGCTATCACGTCATTGGACGTTTCTTCGGGTATCGCTACAATCAACTCAACGTCGTTGCCATACTGGACGCTTAAAATCTGACCGCCCTTGCTTACGCATACCTCTTCGACTTTCTTATATATCCCGTAAGATATTGTTATCTTAATCGCGACCGCCCAAATCATTTTGACGGTTTTTGCTTTATCAAGCGCCTCGCTCACGCTTGCAGAATATGCTCCCACAAGTCCGCTGGCGCCTAGCTTAATTCCGCCAAAGTATCTCGTCACAACCGCCAGTGTCTTATACATGCCACGCTTTTTCAGCACTTCAAGCATGGGTACGCCCGCCGTGCCTTGCGGTTCGCCGTCGTCGGAGAACCTTTGCTCTGTAGCGCTCTCGTTGGATATAAAAGCGTAGCAATTATGCGTTGCGTCGCTGTACTTTTTGGATATAGCCTTTACTTTAGCCATTGCGTCTTCGAAATCATTAATAGGCAAGAGTGTGGTTATGAACCGCGACTTGCTTATTATTATAGTATTCTCAAACGGCTCGGCAACTGCAAAGTAATGGGGTCTTAGCATTATTCGACCGTCACTTTAACGTGCATTTTCTTACCCTTGTGCAGAACAAACCCGTTTGCTTTTTGGCTATCTGACAAAGTATAATTAATATCGTCGATTTTTTCTTCGTCTATCTTTACTCCACCGCCGGCGATAAGATTTCTTGCTTCGCTCTTGGACTTGCAAGCGCCTACGGCAATCATAATATCAAGGATATTTACGCACTCTTTTGAAATGCTTCTTGACGGCATATCTTCACCGCCACCGCCAAAAGCCGCCAGCGCCTGTTTTTGCGCAAGTTCGGCTTGCTCCTCGCCGTGAACAATCTTGGTAAGTTCATAGGCAAGTCTAGCCTTAGCTACGTTCATTCTCTCGTCTTGATATTTACAAAGTACTTCTATCTCCTCGATTGGCATATACGTCAAAAGTTTCATACACTTTTCCACGTCTGCGTCGGCGGTATTTCTCCAATATTGATAGAACTCGTATGGCGAAGTCTTCTTAGGATCAAGCCATAATGCGCCCTTTTGCGTCTTGCCCATCTTCTTGCCCTCACTGGTAGTAAGAAGCGTAAACGTCATTGCGTACGCGTCACTGCTCTTCTTTCTTCTAATGAGGTCTGCGCCCGCCAAAATATTAGACCACTGGTCATCGCCACCGCACTCCAACTTACAGCCGTAATGCTCGAAAAGATACAAGAAGTCATAAGCCTGCATAAGCATATAGTTAAACTCAAGGAATGACAATCCCTTTTCCATTCTTGACTTAAAACACTCAGCTGTCAGCATTTGGTTTACGGAGAAATGCGCGCCGATATCTCTAATGAACTTTATATAATTAAGTCCGTCAAGCCAATCTGCATTGTTGACCATAACAGCGCCGTTTTCCCCCTCAAACGAAAAGAACTTCGACATCTGCTCCTTAAAACACTGACAATTATGCTTTATCGTTTCTTCCGTCATCATTTGACGCATATCCGTTCTGCCCGACGGATCGCCTATCTTTGCAGTACCGCCACCGATAAGTACTATCGGCTTATGACCTGCTTTTTGCATATAGCTCATTACCATAAGTTGCATAAAGTGTCCCACGTGAAGGCTATCTGCGGTAGGGTCAAAACCTATATAGAACGGTACGCTTTGGCTACCCAAAAGTTGGTACAGTTCCTCTTCCCTAACCGTCTGCTTGATAAAACCTCTTTCGCGAAGAACGTCCATTATGTTTCTTTTGATTTCCATTTTGCTTTCCTTAAACGATATTATTTTAGAATATTATAACACCACTTTTTTACAATGTAAACAAAAAAGCGGAAGTATCTCTCCCGCTTTTCAATTTAACTTATTTCTTCTTCATTGCGCGTTGCTCGCGAAGCAAATCTTGATATCTCTCAATTTGGTCGTACCTCAAGTCTACCATCTTCTTTGCCGTTTCGTACGCTTGAGCATCGCTTACCAAAATCTCCGTTTCTTTGACTTTGACCTTCGTTCCGTCGCCTGTCGCATCTCTTCGCAAGTCTTTCATATACTCGTCTTCCATTTTGAGCAATGCAACTGTAGTATCTTTCTTTATCGTCAACTTCAATAACGGATTGGTTGTCGTCTGTCCGTATACTACAAAGTAAGTAGATTTCTTCTCTTTGCACTTATACTTTGTCAATGCGTATTCTCTCA
>CAMWPK010000096.1 GCA_947176115.1 uncultured Clostridia bacterium | reverse complement strand
TTCTTAATCTTCCAATAAGCGTAAATTTTTGGACTTTATATAAATGTGTTAAAAGAAAACCGCCGTACTAGATGTACGACGGTTTGAATTGAATGCAAAACCCAACTTCTTACTCAGCTACGTATGGGAGCAAAGCCATTTCTCTTGCTCTCTTAACGGCTTCGGTAACGATTCTTTGGTGCTTTGCGCACGTACCGCTCATTCTTCTGGGAACAATCTTTCCCTTCTCCGTGATGAACTTGCGCAATTTCGCAACGTCTTTATAATCTACTTCGTCCACGCCGTCTGCGCAAAAGATACAAACCTTTTTACGCGCCATTGGCTTTTTAGAAGGACGCTTAACTACCTTTTCTTCGCTCATTGTCATTATCTCCTTATTAGAATGGTAAATCGTCTTCGTCTACGGGAGTCAAACCGCCGGAATTTCTACCGCCGTTGTTTGAGCCGTATCCGTTATTCTCAGTACCCTGAGTGTTGTCGCCGTCAGCTCTGCCGGCGCCGGATGGGAGAAATTCAACTTCATCGGCAATGACGTCGTATGACGTGCGCTTAGAACCGTCGTTTGCGGTGTATTGACTTGTTTGAAGCGAGCCAACGACGCAAACCTTTCTACCCTTTTGCAAATTCTTTGCGCAACTCTCTGCCAAACCTCTCCAGCACGTGATATTGAAGAAATCTGCCGTCGTTTCGTTATCTCTGCTAAATCTGCGATTTACAGCGATTGAAAATCTGCAATACTGTACTCCACTTTGAGTAGTACCGGATTCAGGGTCCCTAGTCAAATTGCCTATAAATATAACTTTGTTCATAATTTTCTCCTTAGTTACTTTTTGATAATCATTGATCTTACGACTTCGTCAGTAATACGGTTCAATCTCTTAAGTTCTTCAGGAACGTTAGCCGGAGCCGTAAAGTTTACCAAAACGTAATAGCCTTCAGTAGTGTAGTCGATTGGGTAAGCGTACTTCTTAGTACCCCACTTGTCAGTGCTCTCGATTTCTCCGCCGTTGGACGTGATAACCGAAGCCATTTTGTCAACTACTTCCTGTTTTGCCTCGTCGGTAATATCATTCTTGATGATATACAACATTTCGTACTTGCTCATTTTAATACCTCCTTTTGGTCTAATGGTTCAAACTTTTAGTCTGAACAAGGGTGCGCATCTCCCCATAATTTCAGAGAAGATACGTTAGCATAATACCACATCAAATTCAAATTGTAAAGAAATTTCAACCTGATTTGAGGGATTTTTCAAAATATTTGATTATATATTCTTCTCTAACAACTCAATCGAAAAGTCAAGTCTTTTCATACTTTCTTCTTTGCCGAGAAGTTCCGCCATTTCCGTAGCTCCGCCCGGAGTGCTTGCCACTCCCGTCAACGCAAGTCTTAGCGGTAAGAATATCTGTCCGCTCTTGCAAGCAAGTTTTTCGGCAAGTTGCGACAGTATTTGCTTAAGTGCTTCGTCTGTCCAATCTTCAAAGTCCTTAAGTTCTTCTTTCACTGCTTTCAAGTTATTCAAAGCGATATCCTTTGTTATTTTCATTTTCTTATGCTCAAACATAGCCGTATCGTACTCGCAAAACTCTTCAAGGAAATCTACTTTCTCTGGTATCTCGCCAAGCACTTCTACTCTAGGTATCAAGAGCTTTGCCAAAGCAAGATAATCGTACTTGCCTGCCACTTTGCTCTTTTCAAAATAAGGCTTAGCCACTTCTACGAACTCCTCTGGCGTCATTTGTTTGATATACTCGCCGTTGAGCCAGCGCATCTTGGCTTCGTCGAAAATACTAGGCGACTTGGAGATTCCGTCTACGTCGAACTGTTCGACAAGCTCGTCCATACTCAACTTTTCTTCCGTGCCTTTGGGCGACCAGCCGAGAAGCGCGATATAGTTGACGATTGCCTTTGGCAAATATCCCTTTTCAAGAAAATCTTCAAAGTTGGCGTCGCCGTATCTCTTGGATAGTTTGCGTTGAGCGTCCTTCATAATCGGCGACAGGTGCATATAATGCGGTCTTTGCCAGCCGAAAGCGTCATACATGAGATTGTATTTGGGCGTAGAAGAAAGATATTCCACTCCTCTGATAACGTAGTTGATTGCCATAAGGTGGTCGTCTACGACGTTGGCGAAATTATAAGTAGGCATACCGTCGGACTTTATGAGCACGCCGTCCTCCATATCTTCGTTGGGCACGCTGATATGTCCGAATACCATATCTTCATATTCGCTTACGCCCTCGGCAGGGATATTCTGTCTGATTACGTACGGCTCGCCGTCGGCAATTCTTTTATTCACTTCTTCTTTTGAAAGAGCAAGACAGTGCTTATCGTACTTGGCGATACCCTTTTCGTCCTTGAGAGAATCAAGCCTTTGCTTGTCGCAGAAGCAATAGTACGCTCCGCCCTTTTCTACGAGTTCTTTGGCGTAATCGAGATAGAGCGACTTGCGCTCACTTTGGATATACGGTCCGTAACCTCCGTCCTTATCCGGACCTTCGTCGTGTCTAATACCCGCCTTTTTGAGAGTGGAATATATCACGTCTACGGCTCCTTCGACGTATCTTTCTTGGTCTGTATCCTCTATTCTCAATACAAACTCTCCGCCGTTTTTCTTAGCGAAAAGATAAGCGTAAAGGCACGTCCTCAAATTTCCTATATGCATAAATCCTGTAGGCGACGGCGCGAATCTTGTTCTAACTTTGCTCATAATAAATCCTTTTTTGGTTTTTTTGTTATTTTCGATTAATAATATAACACATTCCCGTCAAATTGTGTATAATATTTATGCAATAATTCAAAAAATTAAGTATCCGACGTTAAATTTGGCATAATACGTCAAGATTAAGTTTTGTTAAAGCGGATGCGAAGGAGCTAAATGAAAGATTATTTTCAAGAGATGGTACAAAAGACAATGCAATTAATAGCTATTGACAGCGTGCAATCTGCTCCCTGTCCTCAATCCCCGTTCGGCGAGGGCGTAGCCAAATGTCTGGACCTCGTATGCGATACCGCAAGCGCTATGGGTATGACGTGCCATAACGAAGGCGGATACTATTGCATTTGCGACGTTGGCGAAGGCGAAACTTTCGGCATACTGGGACATATTGACGTAGTGCCCTACGACGATGATTGGTCGGCTAACCCTCTCGGCGAGATTAAGGGCGACACGATATACGGCAGAGGTATTCTTGACGACAAAGGTCCGATGATATGCTGTCTTTACGCTACTCACCGACTACTTGAAGAGGGATACAAGCCAAAATGCAAAATTCGCTTTATCTTCGGCGGAAACGAAGAAAGCGGATGGAAGTGCATAGACAAATACAACGAAGTAGACGTAATGCCTGCGCGCGGTTTTTCGCCCGACGGCGACTTCCCTGTAATCAACTGCGAAAAAGGTCTGGTAGGATACGACATATACCTTGACGTACCCAAAGGTATGCTATCGCTCGACGGCGGAAGTAGAGGCAATATCGTAATGTCGAAATGCGCCTGCGTAATTGACGGAGAAATATGCGCCGACAATAAAGATAAATTGAAAGCGGAGATAAAAGACGGCAAGACGTATATAACTGCTTACGGAAAGCCTGCCCACGCCTCAACGCCTTGGGAGGGCGACAACGCTTTTTGGCGACTGCTTGACTTTTTGAGCGATAAACTTGGCGGTGAGTATACCACTCTAAAAGAAAAACTGTGTCACAATGACGGCAGTGGGGTCAACGTCAAACTCTCTGACGAAAAGAGCGGAAAACTCACTTTCAACGTAGGCGTGGCAAAGATAGAAAAAACTGCCAATGGTCAAGATAAACTTCACCTAATCGTCGATATACGTCATCCCGTGACGTACACTAAAGAAGAGATATTGAAAATTCTGCAAAAGAGCCTTGGAACAGAGCAAGTGAGCGTACGTAATTTCCACGACCCGCTCTATATCGACAAGGACAACGACCTAGTGCAAAGCCTGCTCAAGTCTTATAACGAGGTCACAGGCGAAAATGCGTCCCCTATCACCATCGGCGGAGGCACGTACGCAAGAGCGCTCAAGTGCGGAGTTGCTTTCGGTCCTATGTTCCCGGGTATGGAAAGCACTATTCACCAAAAAGACGAAAGAGTAAGCATAGCAGATTTCAAAAAGATGTACGACGTGTATTACACGGCAATCAAGGAGTTGCTCTTCCAGTAAAAAATATGATATAATATAGCCATCGGCGAAAGTCGATGGCTATATTAGTTTAGGGAGCGCTTCTATGAGAATTGAGTTGGATAAGAATATAGAAAACGTATTGGCGGAAAAATATCTGCGTCGCGACGAACTTTTGAGTAAGTACGCTACAAAGGATAATATGGCAATACGCAAAGACGCTTATACGCCAAAAATCTTCAGACGGCAGTTCATCCGCGATTGCGAAGTGGTTCTCAACTTACCGCTTTTCAACAGATACGCAGGCAAAACTCAAGTTTTCTCACTTCTAGACAACGACGACATATCTACTCGCGCTTATCACGTCCAACTCGTATCGAGAATTGCGCGCACTATAGGCTCGGCGCTTTCGCTAAACTGCGATTTGATAGAGGCTATAGCATTGGCGCACGACCTCGGTCACTGCCCTTTCGGTCACCGCGGAGAAAAACTGCTTGACAACGTAGCCAAGAGAAACGGCTATAGATTTTTCCATCACGTACAAGGCGCAAGACACCTCTTAAGCGTAGTTAAAAGCGACTTGTCATTGCAGGTAATTGACGGCGTACTGTGTCACAACGGCGAAGAGATTTTGCCCTGCTACGCGCCCAATGAAAAGTCTTGCAGAACTTTCGACGATTTGCAAGAAAAACTTGAATTGGCGTACTTGGGGAAACTCAACGACACCGACCTTATGGCAAGCACTTTAGAGGGGTGTCTGGTGCGTATATGCGACGTAATAGCCTACGTAGGCAAGGACAGACAAGACGCGGAAAAGTTGAGATACACTCGTTTTGCCGACTTTTCCGACACGATTTTAGGAAAATATAATCACGAGATAATCTCTTCCCTGTGCGCCGATATCATCAACAATTCTCTAGACAAAAATTATATAAAAATGAGCGATGAAGCATATGACGCGCTAATGAAAATAAAGGACGAAAACTACGCCTTAATATACAAAGGCGACCACTCGGAAGTAGACGGCTACAGCGATGAGAAATTGCAAAATATTGTGGATGACGTATTCAATCTGATACTTGACGACTTAAAAGGCGATAGAAAAATCATAGACAAGTATTACCGTCCTTATATCTACCCCAACACACCCAAAGTTGACGAATACCTAGAGGAAAACAAGCCGTTTCCTCATAGAATAGCAATCGATATGATTGCAAGTATGAGCGATAGGTATCTTTTAACTTTCCACGAAAAACACTGCTAACGTCATTTCGAGCGAAGTCGAGAAATCTCAACTACTTCAACGTCATTTCGAGCGAAGTCGAGAAAACCAATTACTCCAACGTCATTTCGAGCGAAGTCGAGAAATCTCAACCGCTTATTTACTCAACTATTCTCACTCAATCGTTATAATGGGTATAGTCAATATACTTTCTGTCCAGCGCTTTGTTATGTTCCTTATACAGCGGGTCAAGCGTGACAAGAAGCCCGTAAAAGTCCTTATCATGTCGGATATAATAAAAGTGGCAAAGCTCGTGTAAGATTACCGAATCAATGAGTTCTATAGGCGCGTAAATCAATCTGAAATTGAGCGTTACGACGCCTTTATTGACAGCGCAAGTTCCCCAAGTGGATACCGCCTTTTTTATTTTGAGTTGATAATTATCGGCAAATAAATCTTTATGTAAGAATTTCAGATAAGAAAATCTATCGGCGAAAATCTTGTTGGCTTGCGACTTGTACCATTTATCCAGCAATGCGCGCTTGTCCTCAAAGTCCCACAAATCGCGTACAGTCATGAAGATATAGTCCCCCATTTCTTTAACTTCGCGCTTTTGCCCTTCTCTCACCATGAG
>CAMWPK010000095.1 GCA_947176115.1 uncultured Clostridia bacterium | reverse complement strand
ACGAGTATATGAAAGACTTGCGCCGTGACGCGACAGGCGACGGAACGAAAGTCAAGGTCAAAGAAACAGAAGTATTGGTAAGCGATGCTCAAGCCTTCGAAACGGCAAAGAAGATGGTGGACTTGAGATACGACCAGATTGAGAGATACCAAGATCTTCTTCGCGAGCAACGCGCAATGAAGAAGTAAAGACCAATCTCTGCGGTTGTGACAATCGGATGAGATTTCTCGACTGCGCTCGAAATGACATGATGTATACAAGGCGTAAGTAATCGCTTCCCAGCCGTCATTCTGAGCGGAGTGCAACGTAGTCGAAGAATCTAATCTGATAAAGACCTTTCAACTGCGCTTCACTGCGCTCAATGTGACGGGCTACACCCTCATTACGTCATACTGAGCGGAAAGAAATTATAAAAGCCTAGAAATGTATTGAATAAGTTGACAATCGAAAATAGATATATTAAAATAATATCGTTAAAAATTACGCAATTATTAACAAATATATAATTTAGGTGGTTGATATGACAAAGAAATGGCTTTATGGCAGAAACGTAGTTCTCACAGGTTGTTCTACCGGTATGGGTAAAGAAGTACTTATGATTTTGGTCAAGAAGTACGGTTGCAACGTAATGGGCGTTGCTAGAAACAAGGCAAAGCTTGACGAATTGAAAGCTGAACTTGGAGATAAGTTCTCCTACCGCAGATTTAATATTTCTGACTTGCAGGCATGGAAGGACTTTGCTTTAGAGCTTGAGAATATGGGATTTATGACAGATATTCTTATCAACAATGCAGGTATGATTCAACCGTTTGGGCAATACAACGACTTGACGGACGACCAAATCAAGAAAGTAGTTGATACAAATCTTATGAGCGTTGTTTACGGCTGTAAGGCAATGCTTCCTACGATAAAGAAGTCCAAGTACGGATATATTTGCAACGTTGCCAGCGCTTCTGCAATCTTGCCTGTAGGCGGTGAGAGTATCTATTCTGCAACGAAAGGCGGAGTTTGGGCATTGACAGAATGTTTGGCTCAAGAATTGAGAGGCTTTGGCATTGGCGTATCTTGCGTAATGCCGGGACCGGTCAAGACGGATATCTATAAGGCAAGAGAGGGCGAGAGCGGACCAAAGGCAGATTCAATGGTCGAGAATATCGGTATCAAGGCAAGCACGGCAGGTAAGAAGATAGTTAAGTCTATCCGCAAAGGCAAAGTTAGAGTTGTTACAGACGCTGTAGCAGGTCTTATGGACTTTGGTATGAGAGTTTGTCCGTCCTTTACTTGCAGGGCTACGGGTAGTCTGATAAAGAAGTTCTCTCCGAAGGTTGCTTCCTTTAAGCCTATCTACGCAGAGCAAATAGAGAATAAGGACGCTATCAAGGCAATGAAGAAAGAGCGCAAGAAGAGCGTATATAAAAAGCTCGAGCAAGTTCCGCAAGGCGCTTTTAAGGACGACGACCTAACTAATATATAAATATATCAATAAATTATTAAAAAGTATTTGACACGCCCCAAGTTGTGTGCTAGAATGTAAAAGCACCTACTATGGGGTGTAATTTTTTTGGAGGTGTTGTTCATGACAACAAGAATTACCTTGGCTTGTACGGAATGTAAGCAACGCAATTACGACACGTTTAAGAATAAAAAGAATACTCCTGATAGATTGGAGATAAAGAAGTATTGCAAGTTCTGTAAGAAGACGACTCTACATAAAGAAACCAAGTAATAAGGGGAAATTTTATGGCAAAGAAAAATAAAAATCAAAGGGTTGCCTCCGAAGAGTTGGTATCCAATGCTCCGCTCAAGAACGCAGATTTGAGTTCTTCAAACGCTGTGGCTAAAGACGTTAAGGGTGGCAAAGGACAAAAGAATAAAAAGGATAAGAAGCCAAGCACAGGCGCTAGAATAAGAAAGGCGTTCAAGGAGATGTTCTCCGAGCTAAAGAAAGTCAATTGGCCTACGGCAAAGAAGACGGCGTCGGCTTTCGGTATTGTTATCGTGATAGTGCTTTTCTTCCTTGTTGTTATTTCCGCGTTCGATTACGGAATTATGCAACTTATCAAACTTTTGATGGATGCTTCGGTTGGTAGCTGATAGGAGGACGTTATGGAAGATATGGAAAACATAAGTGGCGTTGAGCCGAAGTGGTATATACTCCAAACGCAATTTGGATATGAATCAATTGCCGAAACGTCACTCAGACAGCTTGTAGAACTCAACAATTTGCAAGATTATATACTTGATATAGTTGTACCCGAAGAGGAGGAAACCGTTGAGCGCAACGGAAAACTCAAACTCGTTAAGCACAAGAAATATCCAAACTATTTGTTTATCAAAATGGTATACACAAAGCAGATTTGGTATATGGTACGCAATACAAGAGGTATCAAAGATTTTTGTAGCGGATACGACGGCAAGCCGTTGCCGATGAGCGAAGAAGAAGTTAAGAGAGCTCAACTTGAGAAAGTTACGATTGAGGACCTCGACATACACGTTGGCGACACTATCAAGATTATGAGCGGACCGCTCAAAGACTTTATCGGCGAAATCAAAGATATCAAGGCTGACATCGAAAAGGTCAAAGTATCCGTAATGATGTTTGGCAGAGAAACCACGGTTGAACTTGATTTTGCTCAAGTAGAAAAACTTTAATTTATCAACAACAGTCGCGAAAGTGACTTGGGAGAGGCGTAAAATCTTTAATGCGACCTCGTTAATACCACGATTGCTAGGAGGTAACACACTATGGCAAAGAAAGTAAAGGCAGTTGTAAAACTTCAACTTCCTGCCGGCAAGGCAACTCCGGGACCACCTGTAGGTTCCACACTCGGTCCTCACGGAATTAATATTCCGGGATTTACCAAAGAGTTCAACGAAAAGACGAGAGGTCAAGAAGGACTTATCCTTCCTGTAGTAATGACGATTTACGAAGACCGTTCGTTTACGTTTATTCTCAAGACTCCACCCGCTGCGGTACTTATCAAGAAAGCGTGCGGTTTGCAAAGCGGTAGCGCTAAGCCTAACAAAGACAAGGTAGCTAAGCTCACGCAAGCTCAACTTGAAGAAATCGCAAAGACCAAGATGCCCGACATCACCGCAGGTAGCTTGGAAGCAGCAAAGAAGACTATCGCAGGTACTGCTCGTTCAATGGGCGTTCTTGTCGAGGAATAATGGAGGCTTGATATGAAACAAAGTAAGAGATTTATTGAAGCGCAAAAACTTGTAGATTCAAGTAAGGCGTACGAGCCTCAAGAGGCTATGCAGTTGGTAGTTAATACCGCAACCGCTAAGTTTGACGAATCAATCGAACTTCACGTAAGATTGGGCGTTGACTCAAGACACGCTGACCAACAGGTTAGAGGCGTTGTAGTTCTCCCTCACGGTACGGGTAAAACTCAAAGAGTTTTGGTTATCGCTAAGGGCGCTAAGGCAGACGAGGCTTTGGCTGCAGGCGCAGACTACGTAGGCGGTGAAGATTACATCAACAAAATCAAGAATGAAAACTGGTTCGACTTCGACGTGTGCGTAACCACTCCTGAAATGATGGGGCTTGTAGGTAGAATAGGTAAAATCTTGGGACCTAAGGGCTTGATGCCGAATCCTAAGTCGGGTACCGTTACTATGGACGTAACCAAGGCTGTTAAGGAAATCAAGGCAGGTAAGGTTGAGTACAGACTTGACAAAACCAATATCATTCACGTTGCTATCGGTAAGAAGTCTTTTGGCGCAGAAAAACTTGTTGACAACTACAATACGATTTTCGACGCTATCGTTAAGGCTAAGCCGGCTGCCGCTAAGGGACAATACATCAAGAGCGCAACCGTTTCCAGCACAATGGGACCTGGACTAAAGATTGCAGTAAAGATGTAATTTAGCCTATACGGCAAAAAAATTGCAAATTTGTTCAAATTCGTTTGACAAATAATTGCAAACAATTTATTATATAAAAGCAAAATATCTTGCCAAAGACAGCAAGCGCGAGTTATTCGCTTAATTTCTTGCCGAGGTAGGTGTAACTTTTAAGAGTTTTTCACCCTCTGTGTCTTTGGCATAGAGGGTAATTTTATAGGAGGTAAAAATGTCAGAACATAAATCAGTCGCAAGAATTGAGAAAGAACAACACGTTGAAGAAATCAAGTCTTTGATTAAGAATTGCAACGGTATGGTTGTAGTTGAGTATCAAGGTATCACGGTTGCTGACGATACGGCTCTAAGAGCTAAGTTCAGAGCTGAAAACGTGCAGTACAAAGTTCTCAAGAATAGACTTGTTCTTCGCGCTATGCAAGAACTCGGTATTGATGGCTTTGACCATCATCTTGAAGGCGCGTCCGCTTTTGCATTTGCCAACGGCGACGCTCTCGCAGCAGCAAAGATAGTAGTTGAACAAGGCAAGACTATCAAGGCTTTGAAGGCTAAGTGCGGTCTTATGGACGGCGCTTACATTGACGAAACAGTCGTAACGAAACTTGCATCTATTCCGTCAAAGGAAGTCCTTCTCGCTCAACTTCTCGGTATGCTCCAAAGTCCTATCAGCGGATTGGCAAGAGCTATTGGGCAAATTGCAGAGAAGCAAGAGGCTCAAGCATAATTTGGGCAAACTAATAATCAAAATTGCCGTATAACGGCGCAAAAAATTAAAATTACTTGGAGGAATATAACAATGGCAGATATTGCTAAAATGATTGAAGAAATTAAAGGTATGACAGTTCTTGAACTTAACGATTTGGTTAAGGCTATCGAGAATGAATTTGGCGTAAGCGCAGCAGCTATGGCAGTTGCAGCTCCTACTGCAGGTGGCGCTAGCGCTCCTGCAGCTGAAGAAAAGACTGAGTTCGACGTAATTTTGAAGTCGGCTGGTCCAAACAAGATGGCTGTTATCAAGCTCGTTAAGGATTTGACCGGCGCTGGTCTTAAGGACGCTAAAGATATGGTTGACAATGCTCCTAAGGCTCTCAAAGAGGGTATCTCTAAAGAAGCTGCTGACGAAATCGCAGGCAAGCTCAAGGAAGCAGGCGCTGAAGTCGAAATTAAGTAATGAGTTTGGCTCAAAGCAAGGTGTCGCAATTTTACACGGCATAAATGCTTCTTGGACTTCTTCAAGTTCGCTTGACGTACAGCAAGTACGCCTAAGCTCGCTTTCATCGTTCAAAAAACATTTCTACTCGTGAAAATCTTGCGTCACTTACTTATCGCCAAACAAGATGACGACACAGTAAAGAGTATAGCATAAAGCTGTACTCTTTTTGTCATTTTGAGCCGTCATTCTGAGCGAAGTCGAAGAATCTCGTATATATTTTCACACGCTCACGTATACTATATACGTGATAAGATTAAAGAAACTAAGTCAATTTACTCAACTTGAAAAAATAAAACTTTTTACTGTCTTAGGCGTGATATTGACGGTAATACTTGGCGCGATAAATCACTTTGTATATAATTGGACGGGGAAGAATACCTTTGTGGGGATATTCGTAGCGACCAATGAAAGTATTTGGGAGCATATAAAACTTGCGCTTTTTCCAATGTTCATTATATTCTTAGTGGGCGGTTTTTTGTTTTACCACAAGGTCAACAATTATTTTTTGGCTGTGCTTTGCGCTTTGACTGTGACAACTTTATCTATTATATTGATATTTATGGGCTATACGCTCTTTACTCGCAGAGCGATTTTACCTATTGATATTGCTAATTTCATTTTCTCAATTGCGCTTGGTTACTATACTGCATACCGAATCTTCTTTATATCTAGGCATAAATGGCTCAACTATCTTTCTATAGTGGGAATTCTCATATTTTTGGGCTTGTTCTTGACTTGCACGTATCATGCGCCAAATATTTTTCTTTTCCAAGAAATTTATGTAAAGTAAGGTGGTAGAGAAATAATAAATACACGTAAAAATTTGCGTGTTTTTTATTTTACCAAATTAATTTCTAAAAACTTTAATTATTTTTTAATATTTTCAAAAAAAGTATACTTTTACTGAATGTTAATTATTTTTCGCGAAAATGCGATTTT
>CAMWPK010000094.1 GCA_947176115.1 uncultured Clostridia bacterium | reverse complement strand
TAGTCAGTAGTAACTTCAAAAAATCTTGCAAGTATAACTACTGCTTTAGCGTTGGGAATTCGTTCACCATTCTCCCAATAGCTAATAGCAGTAGTGCTAATTTTTGTTGCTTTAGCAAGTTGAGCTTGCGTAAGTCCGTTTTCTGTTCTCAACTCTTTTAATCTTTTAATAAATTTTTCCATAACATTATTATTTCACAAATGTGAAAACTTTTGCAATAACTTCCCAATTGTGAAGAAAATACTTGACATTTCACATTTGGGAAGATATAATGGATAAAAACGTAGATTGAGGAGCAAAAAATGTTCAAATCACAAATACTGCAAATATTTCTTGATATTGACAAGGAAAGAGATGGACTTTACTTAAATACAAAAAAATTTGCAAAAGACTATGACAAGGTTATTGAGTGCGAAGACGCATTGATTGAGAAGTTTCGTGACAACGAAGAGATAATGGACTTATTTCGCAAGCATGATATGGCGCTTGGGACTTATCATTATTTAGAACTTCAAGAGATGTTTCGCAAGGCGTTCATATTCGGTGCGCAAGTAGCTATGGAAATGTTGGGAGTAGAAGCAGACGAAGAGGTGGGGGATATTTAAGGTATGAGGCAAAAGGGAAGACTTCTCGATTTCGCTCAAGTGATAAAACAAATTCTAACGCTTACTAGTAAGGCGGGTGGTAGGCGTAAGTGTGATTTGCAATTTACGTACATTTATAGTTTTTGGTTCAACCGACTTGCGACATTAGATAGAGAATCGCTAAAAAATATATTAGTACTAAATGCAAATTACACTTATAAGCCTACGTATACTAAATATATACCGACCACGAAAACTCTCAAAATAAAAACCTCACGCCCAATGGGTGTGAGGTTTCCATATTTCATATTCAATACAATTAGCTTATTTCTTTTTGCCCTTGTTTACGAATACGTTGTTGTCAGCGGTTTCGTTTCTTACAGGGTTTACGCCTTGCCATTTCTCGATAAGTTTGCCGTTCTCGTCAAATCTGTGAGGGTAGCAAGCCTTAGCAGTTGTGATAATACCGTCTTCGATTGTACCGCCACCGTCATAACCGAGTTCGTCATAGTGCAAGTACTCTTGGACTTTATTTACGTCGTCTTCATAGAAGAGGTCTTTGGATTGGATATCTTGCATCAAGTAGTTGTAATTAAGACCGCTGTCTTGTCCTTCTTTCTTCAATTTCTTGACTACAGTCATCTTTACGCCCATTGCCGCAATTCCTGCGCTTACGCCACAGTATCTTTTTTTGCAACCGATAGTTTCCATGATAAGATTGATCATATCCTTGAACTTCCAGTCCTTGTTACCAATAGGCAATCTGTCGCCGTGTTGCGCATAGTAAGAAGCCGCAACTACCGATTCAGCAATACCGTTTACGTGAATCATATTGGTACCGCCCTTCGGGAAGAAGATAGCGGGCATACCTGCAAATCTGTCAAGGAAAACTTCTTTCCAAAGTGGAGTACGACCGGGCATGCTACCAAAGATATAAGGCAATTCAAGTACGACTACGTCCATACCGCCGTTAGCAACGCCTTCGCCGACTTTGATAAGAGCATCGCCTTGCTCAACTCTTACCTTGATATATGGGTGTCTGTCTGCGAGATGACTTTCAGGCCATCTTCTATCAAAGTATGCAAAGTAGGAATTGAGAAGAACAGCCTTCTTAACGCCTGCTTCCTTAGCAGCTTCGAATACAGGGATAACCTTATCAACAAGATAGGTGTGGAAGAAATCGTAACCGCTTACGCCCTTAGGAGTGTGCATTCTGTCGTCCGGACCTACTGCATAAACCAAAGTGTCATAACCTGTGAACATTTCTTTGAGTTCTTCCTTGGTTACTGTGGGGGACTCGTCGCCTGGTCTTAGGTTGAAGAGTCTGCCGTAATGTACGTCGATTTCACTTGGCCACCAATCAGCGGAAAGTGTGAGTTCGTTTGGAAGAGCGAGTACGCCGACTTTAGCTCCTTGTCTTAAAAACTCCTTTGCAGAGTAGAAGCCCAAAAAGCCTGTACCACCGCAAATGAATACGTTTTTGAATTCATGTTTTTGGGTTGATGGACCCTTTTGATAGTTTTCCATATTTTATATACCTCTAAAAAATGTTTTTATTTTTTCTTCTTCTTATTCTTAAGTTCTCTTTCTTTCTCGATTATATCCATATAGCAATCGGCAGGGAAGAAGTTGTTCTCGCTTTCGTCATGTGTGTCATACCATACTTGCGCAAAGAACGGAATGTGCTTTGACAATTCGTCAAAATTCCAAGGCGCAGGAGTACAGCACTCTGGACACCAGTGACCGGCTTTGATTATGGTGTATGGAGAAGACGTGAATTCGTGTCCGTTGTGGCATTTCCAAGTAATCTTCTTATAAAGGTCACCCTTTTCCATAGTTTCACTTACGACGCTTCCGCCTCTGAATTCAGCGGCTTGCTTCATATCTTCGATATCGAGTTCGCTGTCGTCTTTGCTCTCGTCATAGCCGTGGCTGAGGAGATACTTCTTAGCGTTCTTAATATCTCTTCTTTCTTGATAATCTACGAGATTGCCTTGCTCGTCCTTAATTTGATTTTTGCAGAAAAGTTGATATTTAGACCAATCTGTGCCGATTTCTTCGAATTTTTGTCTAGAACCGTAGAATGCCGTAATACGTCCGTCGATATGGTTGTTGTACCAGAACATAGGCGAGTTGGAGTTTTTGAAAAGTTTTTGAACGGTAACTTTGCTCAAGAAGCTCTTTGGCAAAAGCGCGCCAAACTTAAAGTGCCTGTTGAGTTTTGCCATATTCTTCCAGAAAGATTCCCACGTTTCCGTACGGAAGTGGAGATACTCGTCAAGTTTGTCAGAATCATAATACCAGAAGCAGTGGAAGTTCCTAGCGGCAGCCCAGTTAGGCTTGAAGAACTGCTCAGGTCTAGCGCCCATGAGAGCAAAACCTGCGTCCATAGTTTCGTATCCGGTCACACGGCAAGTTTCGCCGTTACCGATATTATATATCTTTTGCCAAAATTCAGCGGGGAGAGTGCCGTCGTTGTCATACTCAACCAAGTGTTGGAGAGCAAGACCGCTATCTCTTGCGGTAGCCCACTCGATAGGCACGTTCCAGCAGGTGTGGAACATAAGTCCGTCGCTCATATTGTTTTTGAAAAGATTGTCGTGCAATACGCCCGATTGTCTTAATACGACCCAGTTGGGGAGTTCAGCCTCAAGCAAATATCTCTCTGCTTTGAGCTTGGTGATTGCATAGAAGTCATATACGCTCGGTACAAGCGGATCGCCTACGCGTCCCCATGGGTGTTGCCAAGTGCGGTTGCCGTATTCAGCTACCGTGCCCACGTGTACGTACTTGATTTCGTTTGCTCTTGGGCTTTCCTTGATAGCGTCAATAAGGTTCTTAGCGCCATAATAGTTGGTCTTTTCAGCGCCTACCGGATTATGGTCGGAGATAGGCGGTATTACGGCTGCGCAGTGAAGTACGTAATCGCTCATTGCTACGACCTTTTCGCAGTCTGCTTTATTTGAAAGATCTCCAAACAAAACCGTTAATTCGCCTGAAGTCTTTATTTTCGCCTTTATTTTTGCGTACTTTTTCAAAAGAGCCTCTCTCAATTTTTCGTTAGATCTCTTTTTTCTCAAAAGAATCACGCAATTAAATTTTCCCGTATCCATTACGCATTTCAATACTTGGCTTCCCATTGAGCCGGATGCGCCGGTTACGAGAACTGTTTTTTTCTCTGACATTGTTAATTATCCTCCAAAATCTATGTGTTTTTGTAGTATTCAGTTTATACCATATTCAAGTATAGCATATAATTTTATATAATGTAAATAACTTTTTAGAAATTTTTAATACGGAATTTTTTAATATAATTATCTATATATAATAATTAATATAATATCAATATATAATATTATTATGTCATTGCGACTAACATTTCGTCATTGACGCTCGCACAAGACGCATCTGCTTGCTCGCTATGCCGTCGCTTCGCTCCTTACGACCGTAGTGGAGAAATCTCAACCTATTAAATATTAATAAATTTTCTAAAATCTACAAAAATTTTATATTTCTTCTAAAAAAGTATACTTTTCTTAAAACATTGCGAAAGTATAGGTTTTTCTATTTTTAATTATAAATCGCATATTCTTTTTTGTCAATTTATCCATTCAGTAAAAGTATACTTTTTTTGGAATTTTGTCGAAAAGTATAAGATGGGAGTGGAATATGATTTGTAAGAATTGTGGCAAAGAATTTGACGGCAAGTTTTGTCCCGAGTGCGGAACTATGGAACAAAGCGAAACTCAACAAAATCAAGAGCAAGAGCTGACGCAATGTCCGCAGTGCGGAGCGGAAAGAATGGGGGACGGCAAGTTCTGTATAAATTGCGGATACAACTATCTGGAGCCTATGCAAAAAGCAGAGGAGAGTGATATTACTCCAAGCAGTGGATATGTTAAGCCTAACAAATTCTTAAGTGTTCTTGCAAAAATATACAGGTGGCTTTTGGCGGGCGGAATGTTATTTGTCGGCATAGTGTCGCTACTGTGTCTTACCGCGCCGATACTGACGGAAAACTTCTTAGGCGAAGTCAACAATCTATGCACGGGCTTTCAAGCTATTAGCGGAAAAGAAGTAGACGTACCTAGCCAAGCCGTTAATGCAAGTGTAATGCTTTTGGTGGTATCGTTAATTGCGTTGGTATACGGCGGAGTACAACTATTCTTTGCTTTCAAAAAGCCGTATAGCAATACGATAGGCAAGAAGAAGTTTGTATTTTGGGGAATAGACGGAGCAATATCCCTTGTTCTTATCATACTGGGCGCAGTTGTATCGCAACAAACAAATTCCGAAGAGCTCATGGACGCTAAGCTAGGTTCCGGCTTTGCTATGGCAATAGTAATGGGCGTATTCGGCTTACTATTCCTAGGGGCAAGAATATTCTATGAACTTAAGCTCTTTAAGTGGGAAGATACGGGACTTAGCGAGGAGCAAGTAGCTAAGATAAGAGAGAAGAAAGAGCGAAAGAAACTCACTAAGAAGCAAATAATGGCGATAGTAATACCCGTAGTTACTGTAGCTATATTGATAGCGGTAATCGTGCCTAGCGTATCGTGGGCAACCAATATCTTCCGTGTAGGCAAGGTAGACAAGATAAATATAGGCGATTCTCAAGAGCAAGTAATAAAGATACTCGGCGAGCCTTTTAATAAGAATGAGTATAGTTACGAGTATTACAGCGACAATTATCTCAAAGTATTGCGACAGCTAGACAAACTCAACGGCAATGAAAGAGGACTTACGGCTTTTGCGTCAAGTGACGACGACTTTGACGATATCGATTGGGACGACGAGGACTTTGGAGAAGATAAAGAAACAAAACTTGAAGAGCAACTACGTCAAATGACGTATCAATATATCCGCGTTGAGTTTGACAGCAATAAAAAGGTGTCGTCAGTATTATTTGACGCCGAGAAGTGCGATAGCAAGGAATATAAAAAAGTAGTTAAAAGTTATGACATTATCATTATAGATACATATACTGCAGACAAAGCAATCTATACTGCAGACAAAGCAATTCGTGCGTTTAGTGGAAATGATTTCTACTACAAGGTAGAGTATAGTGACAAAAGTTTTTATAAGGGATTAGCTGTTAAAGATTATGTGTTTACTAATACGGGAAAACAAGAACTACAATGGTTTGATAGATATAATAATAAATTCACCAAAATATACGAAGTGTTGCCATTAGAAAGGTTAACTGCATATAGCATGGGAATTATATGTGGCGGAGATAAAACCCTTATAACAGAATTTGAAATTCCTAGCGGAGTAAAAATCATAGACGATTCTGCATTCTATGGCTGTAGCAGTCTGACAAGTATAGAGATACCAAGCAGTGTGACCAGCATAGGCGATAGGGCATTCTATGGCTGTAGTAGTTTGACAAGCATAGAGATACCAAGCAGTGTGACAAGCATAGGCATTTCTGCATTCTCAGGCTGTAGCAGTCTGACAAGCATAGAGATACCAAGCAGTGT
>CAMWPK010000093.1 GCA_947176115.1 uncultured Clostridia bacterium | reverse complement strand
TCCGTATACAACGGGCAGTCGCAGACGCTGGCTGACGTATCGTCAGATCAGACAAAGTGGTACGACTCGACAAAAATCACTCTGTCATACCCATCGGGGATGACAGACGCCGGCACTTATCAAGTGACGGCGAAGATTTCCGACTCCGCGTTAGCGGACGACCCTGATTACGCATTCAAAGGCGACCCCGATACAAGCAAGGGCGAGGACGCGCATACCAGGGTATTCAACTTTACCATCAAGAAAAAGAAAATTGGCGTCACGGTGGCGCTTGACACGGGCGGTATGCCGGTCGTGTCGCTGAAAAGTTCCACGGACGTATACACAGGCGACGACGATACCAACGGGCGAGCGCCCAATCTTGCATTTAATTATACAAGTATCAACGGTTACAATGACACGGTAAGACCTACTGCGGTAGGTACGTATACGGCTACGGCAATAATAAGCAACGCAAGTTGTAACTATGAATTAGACAATACATATTCAATCCAATTCAAAATCGACAAGAAAGACGTGCCCAAGCCTGCGATATCGGGACAGAGCAGTAAGCAGTATACGGGCGAGGATATCACCTTCACAATGACGGGAGGGGACAACGCCGACATTACGATAGAACTGCCTGCAGGAATGACGAGGTCCGGCAACACGCTGAGCGCAAAGAATGCCGGCACGTACAAAGTAGTGTGCAAGTTGACGGACAACGGCGTGGCTACGCAGTGGCCTGACGGAAGTAGTACGGCGATAGAATTGACGTATGAGATTACCAAAAAGCCGTTGACCTTGACGATATCCTGCTCGGTTTCCGACTTCACTTGGAACGTAGGCGACAGACCTGTCGTAACCATAGTGGGCGACAGTTACGAAAACGACAGTACAGAACTTTATATATATTATATTGATAATAATATAGGAAGTTCTATCAAGTATGACAATATCAACAACGACAAGGTCATCACCGGCAAGACAAGAACGATAACGATGCCGGGGGACATACCGCAGGGTAGTTATACGATATGCGTAGAGTTGTACGGTTCAAATAAAGACAACGACAACTATTCATTGGCGGCTATAAAGACGCAGGCATTTACGGTAAAAGGACAGGGAATATCCATGACCGACGCCGTAATCAATTGGAATTACAACAATATTCCAATCGGCAATCCTACGACCACCTACGTCTTGACCTACACGGGTACGGCGTATCGCTTCAGCATAGACGACAGCGTATTGGCATCGCACGGCGTAAAGATAGACATTTCTAAAGGTAGCAACGGTTATAGCGGTGACGTCACGGCGACGAATGCCAAGAGCGGTCTGTATTCCGTCACGGTATACTTGACGAATTACGATTCCACGTACGAGAGTTACAATGCGCAATACACACTATATTATCAGATCGACAAGGCTAAATACGACCTATCGGTTTTGAATTGGCCTACCGTAAGTACTTTGGAGTACAACGGCTCGGCGCAGGGAATGGAATTGCAGGGAACTTTGCCTGCAGGTTTGCAAGCGACGTATTCCGGCAACAACAAAGTGCCTGTGGGAAGTTATACTACGACGGTTACTTTCAGCGTGAGCAGTAATTATATCAACAATTATTTCGTGCCTACAGCGGGCGCTAGCGACACGTATACCGGCGCCTTTGACTTTACGTATGATTGGAGCATTATCAAGGCGACTTTGAATGCGAGCTGGAAGGATGACAACGTAGGCGACAGCGAGGTATTCAAATTGCCTACGCTCAAGAGTGTAGGTACGCTTGACCTAAATTCAATGGTAGATTACACCTATTACGACAGCGACGGCAACGTAGTTACTTCCTTGCCTACGCAGGTTACGGAAGAGATGACTTTCAAGGCTGTAGCTAAGCTCAAATCTGCATTTACAAGCAATTATCAATTTGCCAACGGTACGGATACGACAGACGAATACGTCTTCGTAATCGGTAAGGATAAGTATCCGGTAACACTGATACTGAAGTACAATGGACAAAATATCGACGGCGCGCGCTTGCCTTATACAGGCAATGCTTACGCGCCTACGATAGAAATCACCAAAGCCGATGGCGGTATCTTGCCCGCCAACATTACCTTGACGTATTTCAAGGACGGAAGTACCGCAGGTACTACGGACGCGCCAACTCAAGTGGGCAAGTATCGCGTAGAGGCTACGCTAAATTACGGCGGAGATCTCAACTATATCGAGGCGGACAGCGCCGTATTTGAGTTCGAGATAGTCAAAGCCGACTTTGACGTAAGCTCTCTGCAATGGCAGTACTCGCACAATGGCGTTACGGCTGTCTACGACTTTGCGCAAGGCAAGTGGTTGGATGATAGCGGTAGCGAAATATTGCCGTTCACTTACGATACTACGGCGCACACCTTGACCTTAGCGGGCAAGGACGGTATTGCCGGTCTGAGCGTCAGTGTGACAGGCAATGAGCAGACCAATGCGGGTACGGGATACTCGGCAGATATAGTATTCTCTTACGATACCGACAATTACAATGCGCCCAACTTCCCGACTTCGCTCGCCTGGAGCATTGCAAAAGCCAGCGTGGACACTTCGGGCATAGTATGGGGATATACTACGCTTGCCAATACCGATGAGAATGCGTACGTAGGCGATTTGCCGTACACCAGACTTGACGGTGGCGGAGTGGTACATTATATCGTATCTCTTATCAACGTCCCCGACGTATTGAAGAGCGCAATCACTTACAAGGGCGACAATCAAGAGCAGAGCGAGATTGGTATCTACGTGGTAGAGTATACTTTGGCTGATTTGGGTAGCAACTATGAAGCTGTGGTTATGCCCAGCGGTTTGCAGAGCAAATTGACTTGGACGATTGTCCCCAAGACTATCGCCAAGCCGGTATTCGACAGCTCTTGGACGGTATTCGACGGCGAGGAGCACGACTTTGCTCAGATGTTCGGCATTACCGTCGAGGGTTGGTACAACTATATGACTATGACGATTACCAAGGACGGCGAGCCGTATGAGGGAATTGACGGCGACGTCTTCAAGGCTTTTGACGCAGGTACGTACGTAGTCAAATTCGACCTTATCATTTTCAATGAAAATAATCCCAACGTCAAGTGGGACGAGTGGCCGGACTATGAATACAATATCAAGATTAAGGCTTATGAGATAGACGTCACCGAGTGGCAAGGTAGCAATACCAATGCCGAAGTGCCGATGGAAACTTGGGTAAAGAGATACGTCGGTTACAGATACCTTGACGAGGACGGCAATCCTATCACGCTCAGCCAGATGCAACCTAATACGGTATACTACAAGGAGTTGTACGCCTTAGAGGGATACGAAGACGATATACTTATCTACGGCGATTACAGAAAGACGGTTACGCGTCCGGGATCTATTATGACCTTGGAGAAGCCCGTCTTTGACGATAGCAAGACTATTACCTACAACGGCTCTGCGTATACTATCGAGGACTTCTTGAGAAAGCCTGCCGAGAGCGGTGTTAAATTCGAGGTGGACGGCGATTTGACTAATGCCGGCGAATATACGGTAACAATCAGTATAGACCCTGAGATGTTTGTCTGGGAGGACGGTACTACCGATAGTTACACCGTGACTGTCAAAGTGGATAAGGCTGTCATTCCGCAAAATAGATTGACTTGGGTAGAGGATAGCAAGGGCGTGCCTATGCTTTCTGCCAGCGGTTACGACGTGAAGTTCAGTTATACCTATTATGACGCAGACGGCTTTGAACTCACCGCTGAGGATATTGCCAACGGTCTTGACTACGCTAAGGTCGTAGCTAAGCTGGATGACGCTAATTTCGAGGTAATAGACGCTAATAAAGAGGTCTTGGAAGAGATTACCTACGACCCTTCCTCGCAAGGCGGAAACAACGGCGGTACTAAGCCTATCGGCGGTATTGTGGATTTCGGCAACGTGACCAAAGCGCTCCAAGAATGGTGGCAGGTTATCGCCAGTGTGATTAGTATCATAATCATCGTCATTTGCTTGATTAAGGGCATTGGATATGCCAAAAAGAAGAAGAAAGACAAGAAAGACGTTAAGAATAAGTATTCTACGACGTTCTATGCTACTACGGCGACAGGCTTGTTTAGTTGGGCAATGACCACTTGGACAATAATAGCTTGTACGCTTATGGGCTTGGCTGTCGCAAGTATAATATTCGCTATTATAGAGAAGAGCGGATACAATAAGGCAGAAAGCGAATTAGAAACCGCTAAGGCAGAGTTTGACCAAGCTCACGCCAAGAAGAAAGAAGAAGATATGCGAATGATGATGATGGGCGTAATGGGCGCTAACAACGGCGCGCAAGGCGCAGGCTTGGATATGGGCGCAATTCGCGGTATGATCAATGACGCAATGGCATCCAACGTCCAGCAATTGCCCGACCCATCGGCTATGAACAATGAGTTTATAGAAAGACTTATGGAGCAGAATGCTCAGAATGAAGAGCGTCTAAGACAGCTCAACGAGAAGAACGAAGAAAGAATCGAGCAGTTGATGCAACAGCTTGCCGAGCAACAGTCTGCAGAAAAGCCCAACGCTAACGACGAGCTTATGCAAGAACTTCTTGACAAAGTACAACAACTTTCCGAGCAACCTGCCGATAGTCAAAATGACGAAGTTATCAAGAAGCTCATGGAAAACCAAGAGATGTTGATGCAGAAGTTGGAAGAGCAGTCTGTCGCGCTCAACGAACAGCAATCGGCAGACCAGTCTGCTCTCAACAATGAGTTTATGGAAAAACTCATGGAGCAGAATGCGCAAAACGAAGAGCGTATGCGCGAAATGAACGCTCAGAATGAAGAACGCATAGAAAGACTTATGCAACAGCTTGCCGAGCATCCGAAACAAGCCGACAGCCAAAACGACGAAGTTATCAAAAAGCTCATGGAAAACCAAGAGTTGATGATGAAGAAAATGGAAGAACAGCCTATCGAAAAGATTATCGAGAGAGAGGTTGCATCTGCCAATGCCAACGACGAGCTTATGCAAGAGCTTATTGACAAAGTACAACAGCTTTCTGAGCAACCTAAAGTTGCGTCGCTTGAGGACGATGGAATTATCCAACAAATTATAAGGACGCAGGAAGCGCTTACTCACAATCAAGAAACTCTTGCTCATAATCAGGAAGCGCTTATGAAGAAGATTGAAGAGCAGTCTGTCGAGAAGCCCAACAGCGCTTATGAAGATACGATAAAGCAGATAGTAAAAAATCAAGAAATGCTTATGAAAAAGGTTTTTGAGTTGTCTGCAAATCAAAATGCTCAACCGCAAGTCGTCGAAAAGGAAGTGCGAGTAGAAGTCCCTGTAGAGGTAGTTAAGGAAGTGCCTGTCGAGAAGATAGTGGAGAAAGAAGTGGTCAAGGAAATTCCCGTCGAGAGAATTGCCAAAAGGGCAGTCGAGAAAGATTTGCCTGCGGTAATGCCCGTCATGGTTCCAAGACCTAAGAAAGAGGTAGCTCCGCGCCTTACGCTTAAAGAGGCGTACGCTAAACTTACCAAACAACAGCAAAAGTTCTTCGACAGCTTGAGAGAATACGCTATGAGCAAGGACGATAAGTGCAAAGAGAAGATGTCTACGTATTTCACTACGATTGGACCGTCTACGGTAAATCCGCTCATCAAGTTGACTATCAAGAAAAATACCACCGTCGCATTGTTCAAGATGGAAGACGAGTATATGAAAGACATTCGCCGTAACGCTACCAACGACGGTGCAAAGATTAAGGTAAAAGAGACCGAACTATTAGTAGCAGATGCCCAAGCATTTGGAACGGCAAAAGAAATGATAGACCTCAGAGTTGACCAAATCGAAAGATACGCCGACTACCTTAGAGAGCAAAGAGCAATGAAGAATTAAGCAATCTTAGCAGTGGCGGAGAAAGAGGGATTTGTAAGGAACGCAAGTGACGGAATAGCGAGGCGAAGACGAGCGTCACAAATTCGGTATCCTGATTTAGTAACTACAAAAAGAAGTTGCCCAAAAGCAGAGCAATAGAAAAAGTGAGATACATCGTATCTCACTTTCTATTTCTCGCTAAGAAGCAACTTCTTAGCAGTGGCGGAGAAAGAGGGATTTGAACCCTCGCTACGCTTTCACGTACTACTCCCTTA
>CAMWPK010000092.1 GCA_947176115.1 uncultured Clostridia bacterium | reverse complement strand
GAATATGACTGCAATCAAATACGGTGACGATATAATCATCGTGGATTGCGGATCTACGTTTCCCTCTGTAGACGACACGCCGGGTATCGATTTGATTATTCCCGATTTTACGTACGTCAAGGCAAATTTAGATAAAGTCAAGGGCATATTTATCACGCACGGACATGAAGACCATATAGGCGGTATTCCTTATCTTCTTGCTGAATGCGGTAACATACCTATTTACGGCTCGTCGCTTGCTATTGCGCTTATAAGGCACAAGCTGACGGAAAAGAAAATGGATATGCCCAAGATGCATGTCGTCAAGAACGGCGACGTAAAGCGACTTGGCGTCTTCAGCGTAGAATTCGTCAGCGTCACGCACTCAATACTCGGAGCGTTTGCGCTGTCGATAAGTTATCCGTCGGGGACTCTTTTCCATACGGGCGACTACAAGATAGACTACACTCCCGTAGACGGGGAGAGTATAGACCTAGGACGTATTGCTTCTATAGGCAACAAAGGCGTTACGCTAATGCTTGGCGAGTCTACCAACGTGGAGAAAAAAGGAACTACTATCTCAGAGCAAGAAGTCGGAGTAACGTTGCAGAGAATTATAGAAATGCATTCCGACAAGAGAATTATCATAGCTACTTTTGCCAGCAACGTCAATAGAGTTCAGCAAATTATAAGAATGTGCGAAAAGGTGGGCAGAAAAGTTGCTTTTGACGGAAGGTCGATGGTCAAGATTTCCGAGATAGCCAAGGAACTAGGCATGTTGGAATATATGGACAATACAGTCATAGATATTGAAGACATTAAGGACTTTGAGCCTAATAAACTGTGTATAATATCTACGGGATCTCAAGGCGAGCCAATGAGCGCGCTTACGCGTATGGCAAACGGCGAGGACAGATCCGTTGTCATAGGAGATAACGACGTGGTGGCTATATCTTCACAACCCATCCCCGGTAACGAAAAGGCGGTGTACACACTTATCAATAATTTGTATCGCAGGGGAGCAAAGGTGCTTTACGGATCGCTGGAACAGCTTCACGTATCCGGTCACGCATGTCAAGACGAACTTAAACTTATGCTTAGCTTAGTAAAGCCGAAATATTTTATTCCCGTGCACGGCGAATACCGTCATCTCAAAAAGCATGAAGAGTTGGCGCTTTCTTTGGGTATCCCCAAGGAAAATATACGTTTGGTGGATACGGGCAACCGTATTGCTATCAAGAAAAAGTCAATAGGATTTATTGACAGCGTTGAGGCAGGCGAAGTATATGTTGACGGCGATAGCAACGTTGACAGCATGGTGCTTCGAGAGCGCAAACAGCTCTCTAGCGACGGCGTGCTGATTGCTCTTTTGGACATTGACGTGGAGAACAGGGCTTTGACGGCAATAGATATTCTCTCTAGAGGAGTGGTCTTTGAGGAAGAGTTTTTAGAGAAAATGAAAGCCGTGATAGAAGACGTATTCGCTACGTCAAGCTATAAGGACGAGAAGAGTAGAGGCGGACTTAAAAACAACGTTAGACGCAAATTAGAGAGAATGATACTCAACAAGCTTAAACAGCGTCCTATGGTTCTACCGCTTTTGATAGAGCATAGTAAGATTGAGAAAACCGATTCTGTTGAGGTTGACGAGGTATGACGGCAGAGCAGTCATGCTTACTCAAGACTGTTCACGACTTAGCGAGAGAACAGTACGTAATGATACTCTCCGACGAGTGTGAGGTTGCGCTCAAAGATATTTTTGAGAAGTATAGTCCTAAAAGCGTATTGGAGATTGGTACGGCTATTGGCTATTCGTCAAGCATAATGGCGTTGTCTTCAGATTGCGTTATTGATACGATAGAAAAAGATGCAAGCAGAATTGAGAGAGCAACTCAGCTGTGGAAAAGTCTTGGCGTAGAGAGTAGAATAAACGTATACGGCGGAGATAGCGACGAGCTTTTGCCGAGCGTAATAGCGGGAAAAACTTATGACTTTGTATTCATAGACGGAGCAAAGTCGGCATATAGACGACAGTTGGAGTTGTTACTGCCCAATATTGCTAAAGGCGGTATAATTTTATGCGACGACGTGTTGTATTTGGGACTTGTCAAAGGCGATGACTATCCGCCTCATAAACATAGAACGATAGTTAGGAATATGCGCGAGTTTTTGGCGAGCGTAGAGGCAAATGAAGAACTTGAATTGCAACTCATTGAAGAGGGCAACGGAATAGCGGTTATAAGAAAGATAAGAGATAAGATAGAAGATGGGGATACGTGAGGAAAAAGTAATGAATAAAGTCGAACTTTTGGCGCCTGCGGGCGATATGAGTAAACTCAAGACAGCATTGCACTTCGGCGCAGACGCAGTATATATAGGCGGAAGCAAATTCAGCTTACGCGCCAATGCCAAAAATTTTGACGGCGACGGCGTCAAAGAAGCGGTAGAATATACTCATGCTAGGGGCAAAAAGATATACGTTGCCGTCAACGTGTTTGCCGACAACAAGGACTTCGACGGCTTAAAAGAGTATTTTATCGAGCTGGAAAAGGCGGGAGTAGACGCTGTAATTATCAGTGACGCAGGAGTACTTGCTCTATGCAGGGAAGTTGCGCCCCAACTTGAGATACATCTTTCCACACAGGCGAATACCACCAACAAGTATTCCGCAAAATTCTGGGCAGACCAAGGCGTAAAAAGAATAGTGCTTGCAAGAGAAACTTCTCTTGAGGACATAAAAGAAATAAGGGCTTTTTTGTTGGGCGACGTTGAGATAGAAGCCTTCGTACACGGAGCAATGTGTATAGCTTATTCGGGAAGATGCTTGCTCTCCAACGCTTTGACTGGCAGGTCGTCTAATAAGGGCGACTGCGTGCAGGCGTGCAGGTGGGAATACTCAATCGTAGAAACCAAGCGCGGGGGCAGTCCTATCACGATAGGTCAAGAGGAGAGGGGGACGTATCTTCTCAATTCCAAAGACCTCAATATGCTTGCGCACGTAGGGGAACTTGCCGAGAGCGGAGTATATTCGTTTAAGGTGGAAGGAAGAATGAAATCGCCTTATTACGTTGCAAGCGTAATCAACGCTTACCGCAAGGCAATAGACTTGTATTACGAGCAAGGCGTAAGCGCTAAATTGCCGTCATATCTTTGCGACGAATTATACAAGAATTCGCACAGAGATTACACAACGGGATTTTATTTCGGTAGCAATGACAACGTATGTCTGGAAACGTCCCAGCCAAAGTGCGAATACGAGTTTGTCGCGCAAGTAGTAGGTTATCATGAAGATAGCGGAATGCTTGAAGTGGAAATGCGTAACAGGTTCAAAAAAGGCGACGAATTGGAAATTTTATCGCCAACTGAGTATTGGAATGACATTTTACATATTGACAAAATGTATGATAGTGATATGATAGAAATAGAGGACGCAAAGATAGTCCAGCAAAGGGTATTTATACCTACGGACAAGCGACTTGCAGAGTTAGATATTTTGAGGAAGAGGGTATAGAAAGGGGAAATGAAAAAGACTGTTTTAATTGTTTATTCTCAATTATACGATACGTCGGCTTTAGCTCTAAAAGAAATCTTTGAGAGCGATAACGGCTTTGACGTTGTTTCCGTATTTGATAAGCAGTACGACAACTTTAAGTTGATAAGTTTATACAACGGCATGTATAAGTTCACTTATAGATATATGCCGACGCTCAACAATATCGTAATAAATTTGCCTACTGCAGAAGTCACTCGCAAAAAGGACAGCGAGGGCAACGACGCGCCTTATAAGGCAAACTCTGACACTTTCCAAAGGTGGCGCAAGTTTGACAATATATCCATGAGATTCGACGCCGATTACGTTATATGCGCCACGCCGTACGCAGTACACAAGGCGGTAGTAGCGAGAGAAAAGTATAATTTGAAAGGCAAGATTTTTGCATTGATTACCGATTACGCTCTGCAAAACAATTTTATCAGTCATGACGTAGACGGCTATTTCGTCATTACGCAAAAGTGTAAAAAGGCTTTAATCGACAAGGGTATCGACGAGAATATTATATACGTCGTATCAATGCCGTTGAAACAACCTTTGCAAATAAAGCGTTCTAAAGAGGACGTAAGAAAGCAATTCAATATCCGCAATGAGTTGCCTATCATAACGATGGTTGGCGGAAGATACGGGTCTAAGTATCTCTATTCGGCTTTAGAGAGCGTGAGCGAAAACAAAGATTACAACTTTATAGTAATCGACGGCGGTAATTCTTCAATAGAAAAGAAGTTCAAAAAACTTGGCAAAAAAGATGGAATGAACGTTTCCAACAACGTATATTTTGTCAAGAGCGGAAATGAAATGGAGAGGGCTTATTACATCTCGGATTGCGTAATTTCTGCGCCCACGTCGGCAATAACCTATGAGGTTTTAATGCGCAAGATACCTTTGCTTCTTATCGACAGCGCCAACAATGTCGAAACCAAGAACAGCAAGTTTTTGGTAGCAGGCGGTTACGCTTATTCGGCTATTAATAAAGAGCGTTTGACAATAGCGTTGGAGAAATACAAAAAAGATAGGAAAGAATGGAAAAAGCATTGCGATAAGAAGTTTAAGGGCAACGGTGCTGAGCAAGTGTTGGCTTGTATAAAAGCTATAGACAGAGGAGAAGATCCGCAAGAGTGCTTAGTGATAAAGGAAGTTGTCGAAGAAGAACTTGTAAAAGACATGAGCAATAATCAAGTAGTTCCCAATGCCGTATCAGACGCTGAAAATGCAAGCGCAAATATCGTAAAGAAAAAACGCCGTTGGTTCGGTTCAAAATAAGGAGATAAATATGGTAAAGCATATCGTTATGTACAAACTAAAAGACCCGACAGAGCAGAATGCAATAGCTCTACAGCAAAAATTTTTGTCTATGAGAGGCAAAATTGAGGTGTTGAAAGATATAGAAGCAGGCGTGGACGTATTGAGATCCGACCGCAGTTTTGACGTAGTGCTTATATGTCAATTCGATAGCATGGAAGATATGGAAGTCTACAGAATGCATGAAGTACATTTGCCGGTTATGGCGTACGTAAAGAGCGTGGTAGAGAAATCTCATTCGGTAGACTATATTTTATAATTTAGCGATATTGATAAAAATCGATAGAAGGAGTATATTATGACAAAAATCAAAATCAATCTTATTGACGGCAGGTCAATGACGGCTCAACTTGACGAGCAATCGGCTCCGATTACCGTCGAGAATTTTCTCAAACTTGTTGACAGCAATTTCTACAACGGACTTATATTTCACAGAGTAATTCCGGGATTTATGATTCAAGGCGGTGGAATGGACGCGTCGCTTTCGCCCAAGAACACCAAGTCTATTAAAGGCGAGTTCAAAGCCAACGGAGTTAACAATCCTATATCTCACAAAGTTGGCGTGCTCTCTATGGCGAGAACCAACGTTCCCGACAGCGCTTCTTCACAATTCTTTATTTGCGTAGCCGACTGCGGATTTTTGGACGGTCAGTATGCGGGATTTGGTTGTTTGTGCGACGAAGAGAGCATTAAAGTTGCGATAGATATTTCCAATGTTAAGACGGTCAGCGTAGGTTTTTACAACGACGTACCGTATGAGTCTATCGTCATCAAGTCTATTGAGCGCGTATAGTTTTGAGTAAAGATTATTGCCACTACGAAGGGAAGCAATATATCCGTCACTTCAAAGTATATATTTGATAGATAACATACGACAAAACTTGTCAAGAGGACGAGCGCGCATAGCGCTTGTCTTTTTTGTTTGTCAAAAAGCAATCTGCATGCAAAAGCTACTCCCAAAGCCACGAGAGTGAGCGAGTAGGCAAATCCGTCTACAAATTCTTGCGTACTAAGCCAGAAAATACAGGGCAAGAAAATTGCTACGCACCACACGATATCATAAAATTTTACGCCTATTGACGGCAAACTTAAGAGCGTCAGCGCAGTCAAAAAACCAAGCGTCAGTCCATTAATATCAGTAAGCAATTCTATGGACAAAATAGTACATGTCAGCGCAGTTAAAAGCGCGTAAAGTTGGAATTTTTTCAGGTTGAAAATACCTATTATCAATATGAAAATTCCAGCCAAAATCAACTCAAATATCATAGTCTTGTTATGCGCAAAGTTGATATTTATATTAAATGCTTTACAATAT
>CAMWPK010000091.1 GCA_947176115.1 uncultured Clostridia bacterium | reverse complement strand
ACTCCTATTTCATTGAAATACGCTTTCATGAAGTCGTTGACCTTGAAAGCAAGCTCTTTAATTTTCTCGATTTCTTCCTTAGTAGCAAGTTTAAGAGCCAAAGCATGATAATCGTTGATAAGCGGATCGCCCAAATCGTCGTTCTTGTAACTGAACTCAATAATAGTAGTTGCAAGTTCCGTACCCTCGGCTACGCCGTATCTCTTGGAAAAAGATCCCGCCGCTCTGTTGCGGATAATAACTTCAAGCGGTACGATTTCTACTTTCTTTACAAAAGTTTCTCTCTCATTGATTTCTTCAACGTAGTGAGTAGGAATGCCCTTTGCTTCCAAAAGTCTGAACATATGATTGCTACATACGTTGTTGACAACGCCCTTGCCGAGTATCGTACCCTTCTTGAGTCCGTTGAACGCCGTAGCGTCGTCTTTGTAAGATACCATTACGATATCCGGGTCCGTCGTAGCGTACACTCTCTTTGCTTTGCCTTCATAAAGTTGAACGGTCTTTTCCATAATTAGTTTAACTCCTTTTGCAATTTTTCGTCTTCGTTTTTAATTTTTTCTGCCATACTAATTTTATAGTCTTGCATTTTTTTCATAAGGTTTGGATATTTGACGGAGAGAATTTGTATAGCAAGCAAACCTGCGTTAAGTCCGCCGTTAATAGCTACGCAAGCCACGGGTATACCCGACGGCATTTGTACCATTGACAAAAGAGAATCAAGTCCGTCCATAGTCGAACTCTTGACTGGAAGTCCGATAACGGGGATAGGCGTATACGCGGCTATTACTCCGCCAAGATGAGCGGCTTTTCCCGCCGCGCAAATAATAACTTCGATATTATTATCTACAGCGTTCTTTGCAAAGTCGTGCGCCATATCAGGCGTACGGTGTGCGGATATTACTCTTACTTCCGCTTCTACGTCAAACTTTTTGAGAATTTCAATAGTAGGTTTTACTACGTCAAGGTCGCTTACGCTACCCATTACAATGGCTACTTTCGGCATATACAGTCACTCCTTAAAATCTTAATAAATATAAATATAAAATTACACAAATATCTTAACATATTCTAATAAAAAATTGCAAGGATTTTGTCGATATAATTCTTTGCATTTTTTCGGTTAAATTTGTTAAATATAGACTAAACGGTTAATTGCCCTCAAGTTGACCTTTCAACATTTCCCCAAAGCGCTTTTTCCGCATATATCTGCGTATTTTTACCACTTATCCACATACTTATCCACATCAAAGTTGAGTTATCCACACTTGTAAAATCAAAAAAATATGGCGCTAGGGTCGATTTTATCTTATTATTTTTTGTTTTAAGCGCTTAAAAATTATGGATAAAATAGTACAAAACGGCGTGATTTTATCGCGCCGTTTTGCATATTAATATTTATTAAGAATATATTTTCTCAAAGTTTTTTGGCAATTTCTTTTAAGAAGTCAACGGTGTTGAGCTTTTTCACTTGCTTATCACCCTTGTAGATCAATGCAAGGTCGCCCGTCATATACCCCTCTTCTATAGTATCTATAGTCGCCTTATCGAGCTTATCGGCAAAAGCCACAAGCTCGGCAATGCCGTCAAGTTGTCCTCTCTTTCTAAGTCCGCCCGTCCAAGCAAAAATCGTAGCTACGGGATTCGTAGAAGTTTCTTCGCCCTTTAAGAATTTGTAATAATGTCTGGTAACCGTGCCGTGAGCCGCCTCGTACTCGTAATTTCCTTCAGGAGATACAAGTACCGAAGTCATCATTGCAAGCGAACCGAAAGCTGTCGCAACCATATCGCTCATAACGTCGCCGTCATAGTTCTTGCACGCCCAAATCATACCGCCGTTTGAACGCACTACCCTAGCTACCGCGTCGTCTATAAGGGTATAAAAATATTCAATACCGGCATTTTGGAATTTCTCCTTATACTCGCTGTCAAAGATTTCTTGGAATATATCCTTAAATCTATGGTCGTACGTCTTGGATATCGTATCTTTTGTCGCGAACCATAAATCTTGCTTGGTGTCCAACGCATAGTTGAAACAACTGCGAGCAAAAGAAGAAATGCTCTTGTCGGTATTGTGCATACCCATAACTACACCACAAGTCTTTGCGTAATCGAATATCTCGATCTCTCTCTTGCCGTCTTCGTCTTCAATTACGAGTTTTGCATTGCCACCCTTTTTGACGTAGCCCTCGACGTCCTTATAAATATCGCCGTACGCGTGACGGGCAATAGTAATCGGCGCCGTCCAAGTCGGTATATACGGAGTGATACCCTTGACCATAATCGGCGCGCGGAAAACCGTACCGTCGAGAATTGCTCTTACCGTGCCGTTGGGGCTTTTCCACATTTGAGTGAGGTTGTATTCCTTAACTCTTTGCGCGTTGGGCGTAATAGTCGCGCACTTTACTCCGACGCCGTATTTCTTGATAGCGTTTGCCGAATCTACAGTAACCTTATCCCCCGTCTTTTCTCTATTGACAAGTCCCAAATCGTAATATTCGCTCTTGAGCTCTACGTAAGGGTTGATAAGAATATCCTTTATCCATGCCCAAATATGCCTCGTCATTTCATCGCCGTCAAGCTCTACTATAGGCGTGGTCATCTTGATTTTTTCCATAACGTACTCCAAAAAAGTATTTGTAAATATTGATTTATAATATTACTTTTCTAATTATACGTTTTTCAATGATACTTTGCAAGCATTTGCCTTATTTTTAGAGTAATATTGCAAAACTTTAGAAGAAAAACCCGCAGATTTTGCGTCTTTACTATCCTTTATCGCATCCTCTATTATTATTTCGAGAATATCTTTTAGATAAAATCCCTTATCTTCATACAGATACCCAGCCATTGACCCCGGAATCGTATTGATTTCATTGAGATATACGCAATTATTCTCATTGTCAATCAAAAAATCACAACGCACTATCCCCTTACATCCCAAGGCTTGATACAACTTAGAAGTAATGTTTTGTATTTTAATTTTGTCATTTTCACTAATTTGAGCAGGAAATATTCTCTTTGCGCTTGTTTTGGTAACTTTTCCGCCCGACATATACTTATCTTCAAAAGTCAAAAACTCTTGCCAACCCACAGGTTCTTCGAGAGTTGAGGGATAAATATTGCCGTTTTTTCTAAGACATGCGCAGTTAATCTCCTTAAAATCAGTGAGAGCTTTTTCAATTACGACCTTATTATCGTAATAAAAAGCCGTCTTCAACTTTTCTTTGAGTTCTTCTTGGTCTTTACTTACTCCAATACCTATAGAAGATCCTTGATTTGCAGGCTTGACAATGAGCGGAAATCCCAGTCTTTCGACAATTCTATCCAATACCTCTTCGCCATCGCCCTCGTTGACAACGCCGTAAGGCAAAACAGGCAAAGTCAACTTCTTGCAAATCATCTTACAAAGCGCCTTATCCATACCTATACCGCTGGCAATATGCGACGGCGACGTAAAAGGTATGTCTTGAACCTCGAAAAATCCCTGCAACGCGCCGTTTTCTCCCTTTCCGCCGTGAGTACAAAGCAATGCGCAGTCAATACTACCCAATAGTTTGACTTTGTTCTTCTTCACTGCATATAAACTCTTATCTTGGAAAATCACCTTCTTGCCTTTGATTTCTGAGCAAGTGTACGAATCAACGTTTTTGTATTCGTCTAAGATATAAAAAGCATCTTGCCAATATATTGGAAATACGTTATATTTTTTCTTATCTATCGCCTCTATGGACTGCAACGCAGTTATAATAGATATATCCTTTTCGCAAGAATTTCCGCCGTAAATTAAAGCTATATTTTTCAATCTAAACCTCCGAATATTTGTTTTATCGATAATAATTGAACAATGTTCAATATATCAATTCAATAGTTGTCGGGCAAGTCGTTTTGCAAAAGCAAAACGTCGCCTCTGGTCAGTATTGCGCTAAAGAGTTCTTTAGCGTTATCCAAATGCTCAACCAAGTAGATATTCTTATCGCAAAAGTTGCCCGACAACATTCCAAGCCGTATATCTTCCTTGTTAATACCTATTAAAATTGCTATATCTGCTACACTTGCAATACTCTCTCCCAGTTCAAAATTCACTCTTTTTTGCTCATTTCCCATTTCGACGATGCCTTGAGTAGCCACAATCTTTCTGCCATTAAACATTTCAAGCGTTTCGATAGCAAGTTTTGCGCCCTCTTCATTGGAGTTGTAACTATCGTCGATTATAGTTATGCCAGTGGGCAACTTTATCGTCTGAAGCCTATGCTCGACAGGCGACAACTGAGATATGCCCTCTGCTATTTGAACAATGTTCAGTCCAAGACTTACGGCAAGTTGAACGCTGAGCAAAATATTTTCAAGATTATGTCTGCCTATGAGCTTGCTGTTACATTCCCTGCTTTCATCGCCGATATGTAAAAGGAATTTTAAGCCATCGCTATTACATTCGACCTCGCTGACAAAGACCTTCTTCACGTCTTTTTGTGCAGACAAGAACTCACCGCTAGATATAGCGCTCTTTTTATCGCCTGCAAATTCGTCGTACATTTGGCGAGTATACTTATTTTCGCCGTTAAATACAATTTCTCCGTTAACGCTTTGCAGATAATCCGCCAGTTCCTTTTTAGTGTTGTAGATGTTTTGCTGACTGCCAAATGCGCCAAGATGTTGAGAACCTACGCCTGTAATTATACCATAAGTCGGTTTAACGATTTCGCATAATTCCTTAATATCCCCCACCTTTCTCGCGCCCATTTCTGCAACAAATATTTTACACTCGCTCGGCAGTTCGTTGACCGCCCTACATATTCCAAGCGGAGTATTAAAGTTGCTAGGTGTACAATAAGCGTTATATTTTTGATTGAGAATTGTCGTCAGCACGTTCTTTACGGTAGTCTTTCCATAGCTACCGGTGATGCCGATTTTTATAATATCCAACTTTTCAAGAGTTTGAGCGCAATTTTTGATATATTTATTGGCAATGCTTTTTTCCATAGGCTTATTGACAGCCAAAGCTAAAGCCACGATTTCCGGCATAAGAACAAATACTAAAGGAATAAATACAAATGATAAATTGACGCCTTTAATTACTATCAAATGCCCTAATAATACAAAAATCATTATAAAAATGGCTATTATGATAGCAAAAGATACAATTAGACGCTTTGCTCTTGCCGTAAATACTAAAGGCTGATGCGAACACTTATCCCGCTCGTCCGTCAAACTCACCAACAATACTACCGCATACAAGCCTTGAGTAATAAGTTGAAGATAATAATTGCCCACGTATGCGGAAATAAAGATAAAAATTGCGTTGCAAACAGTAATACAAATTGCCGAACCGTACAATTTTAGTCGAATACTTTTCATTTTTTTAGAATTAACTACTCGATATCCTTCTAATTGCACTAGGTTCATTATTCTAAATGACAAAGCTACCGCTAATATACAATATATTAATTCGGTTATTACAATAACTCCTATTTGCATATATCACTAAAATAGCTCTTCAAAATCGCTAAAAATTGACCGTAGCAATCCAAATAGCTATAATGTCCTCCTTTCAAAAATACCAATCCACTATTATATATGCGTTTTCTCAACGTCCTTGCCATATACGGAGGCGTATCCTTATCCTTTTTGCCCCAAATAATCAACGTCGGACACTTTATATCTTTTAAGCAAAAATTCAAATGATAATTGACGATATTCTTAAAAGTTTCCCTCATATCTCCGCTCAACTTACGATAATCTTCAGACCCGCACTTACTGACGTCCATTTTCAGCGCTTTTTTCAACCTATATGACACTTTTTTGCAAAATTTCTTGAAAGAAAACCTTGGCTTTAGCCCTGCGCTATCCACCAAAACAATGCCTTTAATATTGCTATTCTTACTTGCCATAAGCATGGCTACGCGACCGCCGAAAGAGTGTCCGACAAGGATGACGTCTTTCATAGAGTACTTATCAATTATCTCTTCGACGCCTTTTACGTAATCTTCAAGAGTAAGAACTCTTGGCAAAGGAGAATCTCCAAACCCGTAAAAATCAACGAGAGTGCACCTGTAATTTGACGAAAAATACTCGCCGACGCCTCTAAAACTATCTATACTTCCGCCCCAACCGTGCAAAAATATAATATCTTTCCCGTCGCCAAGCATAATATGATTTAGCATAACTCTATCTC
>CAMWPK010000090.1 GCA_947176115.1 uncultured Clostridia bacterium | reverse complement strand
CTATCATTCCGCAAAAGAAGCGTCAAAAGAAAGCGCAAGAAATGATGAACGGCATCACTGTAGGAACAAAGGTCAAGACTATTGGCGGATTTGTTGGAGAAGTTAAGAAAGTCAACAATGAAGGCACTTTTACGCTTGACATTAGCGCAAACGGCGACGGAAGTATGATGGTAGTCATTGATAAGTCGGCTATATATACCGTACTTCAATCTGTTAAGGCGCCTACGGGCGAAACTACTTTTGAAGAAAAGGTAGCGCCGGAAGTAATGGCTATGGACGACGTTGAAGCAGATGCTGAACTCGCTAAAAAGAAAGCTGATAAAAAGAGCAAGAAGGGCGGAGAGGATTTCAAAGCAGAAGCGCAAGAAGTCAACGGCGATTCTTTGGAAAAGACGGACAACAACACTCTTCTCAAAGATTAATTTATCAAAAATAAAGTAGACGCTATAATGCGTCTATTTTTTTACATCATATGCAAACATTTGTTTGCTTTATTTTATATTCTGTTGTATAATACATTATGAATTAAGGAGAGGATATGCGCGATATATGGAATCCTTGGCACGGTTGCAAAAAGTGTAGCGAGGGTTGTCAAAATTGTTATATGTACTATCTTGACAGAGTTCACGGTAACTTTGAAAGTCACAACGTGGTCAAGACGGGCAATATGAATTATCCGCTGTCTAGAAATCGTAGCGGTAAATTTGTCATTGGCAGTGGAGAAATGTTGAGAGTATGTATGACTTCTGACTTTTTTATTGAGGAAGCCGACGAATGGCGAGAAGAAGCGTGGGACGTAATATATCAAAGACCGGACGTAAAATTCTTTCTTTTGACCAAGCGACCGCAGAGAGTGGAGAAGTGTCTGCCTAAAGATTGGAATAACGGTTGGGAAAACGTATTCTTCAACGTAACTTGCGAGAACCAAATTAGAGCAGACGAGAGAATACCCATATTGCATTCTTTGCCATTTAAGCACAAAGGAATTATGTGCGCACCGCTTATTGGGCAAGTGTCAATTGAAAAATATCTTAAAGAGGGACAAATAGAACAAGTGATATGCGGAGGCGAAAATTATGACGGAGCAAGAGCATGTCGATATGAGTGGGTAAAACTATTGCATGACGAGTGCGTTGACGCCAACGTAACTTTTTCTTTTATAGAGACGGGAAATATTTTTGTCAAAGACGGTGTGACTACGCGTATGAGAAATAAGCGAGAGCAGTCTAAACTTGCGTATAATCAAGGCTTTGCTTTTAAGGGGAAGCCTATTAAATTCAAGTTGACAGACAGATTGGGATTGCCCATAGACGAGAGTTGTTACGCGCCTAGATTCAAAAGACGTTGTCTAACGTGCTCTAGCCGTCCGATTTGCAACGGATGCGAGGACTGCGGGAGGTGCATAGATGATTTTGTCAAAGCAGAAGAAGTTGAATTATTTGACAAATTGCAGAAGTTGAAATAACATTGCTTTTGATTTATTCTTCATAAATTCTGAGTCATTGACATATTATTATCTCAAGGAGGTAGAGCGTATGTCTATAAAGATGACAAAAAGAGATTTCTTAGAGATGTTTTTAGGAGTGCTTTTTTCAGTTATAATTTCACTTTTGGCGGTGATAATCTTTGCGGTGATAGTTAAATATGCCAATTTGTCTACTAAGGTCGTAGGTATAGTAAATATATTTTTGAAGATTTTTAGCATATTTTTCGGTTCATTGATAGCTCTAAAGTCGGGGCAAAAAGGACTTTTCAAAGGCTGTATAATAGGTTTATTCTTTTCACTTGTGTCGTATTTGATATTTTCGCTTATCAACGGATCTTTTGCTATAAATCCTTTGACAGCGTTTGACATATTGAGTTGTTTGGTCGCAGGACTGCTTAGCGGAGTTTTTGCAGTCAATGTAAGACGCGAAAAATAATTGCATAATATTGACATGACCAATGCCAAATGATATAATTTTATTGCCTTAACTTTGCTATTTATTATTATATATTGATAAAATATATAAAAGAAGTTATTAAATACTTGCAAATTCGTTGAGATTATTATATTATATAGGTAATAAATTTTATGCTATAGTGGAGGATATATGAAACATATCAACAGCATCGTAACAAATTCAATGAAAAAGCAAGGCAATATCGGTTGTGGCGAATGTCAATCAAGTTGTCAATCAGCTTGCAAGACTTCTTGCACGGTAGGCAACCAAAGCTGTAAAAATCGCGACGAGAAAATCAACGCAACGAGAAAACCTTTAATTTAATTACCGCATAATAATGGTACACGCTTTTAAGTTCGATTATCACGACAAGGCTTATCATTTTGTATGGGACAACGAAAGTGGCAGTCTGCACAACGTAGATTATGTCGCTTTTTTGTATGCAAAAAATAGATACGGACAGGCCTTGGACGAAAAGGAAAAAACCGACTTTTCGTCAATAGACAAAGCCGACTTGCAAGAACTCGAAGAAGAGTTCGACGAGTTGGAGAAAATGGGGGTACTTAATACCCCTTGTACTTCTTTTGCTAAGAAAAAAAGAATTGGCGAGATAAAGGCGCTTTGCTTGCATATTTGCAACGATTGCAATTTGCGTTGTAAATACTGCTTTGCTGACGAGGGGACTTATCATACGTCAGAGAGAGCCTATATGTCCGAGGAAGTCGGTAAGAAAGCCATTGACTTTTTGATTGCGCATTCCGGCAAACGCAATAATCTAGAGGTAGACTTTTTCGGCGGAGAACCGCTTATGAACCTCGACGTAGTAAAGTCTATTGTAGAATATGCTCGCTCTAGAGAAAAGGTGAGCGGTAAGTCGTTTAACTTTACTATGACGACCAACTGTGTGCTTTTGAACGATAAAAATATCGAGTGGCTTAATAAAGAAATGTACAACGTAGTGTTGAGTATCGACGGTAGACACGACGTACACAGCGCTGTGAGGAAGGCTGTCAACGGTAAGGATTGTTATGACCTTATTGCAAACAACGCTATCAAGTTTGCAAAAGCAAGAGGCGATAAGTCTTACTACGTAAGGGGTACGTTTACAGCAAAAAATTTAGACTTTGCCGACGACGTTCTCACACTAAACGATATGGGTTTTGATCAGATATCAATAGAACCTGTAGTGACGGATATTGACGATCTTAAAATCACCAAGGAGCATTTGCCTGCAATACTTAAAGAGTATGAGCGACTTGCCGAAAATTATATCGACAGAAGAAAGGGAGATAAGTGGTTCAACTTTTTCCACTTTATGATAGACCTTGAGGGCGGGCCGTGCCTTGTAAAGAGATTGACAGGTTGCGGAAGCGGTTGCGAGTATCTTGCAATTACGCCAACAGGCGGAATTTACCCCTGTCACCAATTTGCAGAAAACAAAGATTACTATATGGGCAATGTATTTGACGGTGATTTGGACTTATCAATATCAGACAAATTTGCTGATAACATAGTCACCAATAAGCCTGATTGCAATGACTGTATGGCTAAGTATTATTGCAGTGGCGGTTGTGTAGCAAATAATCTAAATTTTGCAGGAGATATGGGGAAGCCGTATGACATATCTTGCGAAATGATGCGCAAAAGACTAGAACTATCTTTGGCTATAAACGCTATCGAAGGCGCGGACGGAAAATAATAATATTAAAATATATAAAATAATTAGCAAATTTGTTTGCCAAATATATTTTACTATGATAAAATACCACTAGTTAATATACACTCAAGGTCAGCACAGGCAGTTGCTTGTTTGCCAACAAGTTGCCGAAAGCGTAAACTTTGGGGAAGAATAAACAAAAAAAGGAGATTCAAAAATGGCAGTAGTAACAATGAAAAGCCTCTTGGAGGCAGGTGTACACTTTGGACACCAAACAAAGAAGTGGAACCCGAAGATGAGTAAATACATCTATTCGGCAAGAAATGATATTCATATCATTGACCTTCAAATCTCGGTTGAGCAAGTAGAAAAGGCTTACGCTTTCGTAAGAGACGTAGCTAAAGAGGGCAAGTCGATTTTGTTCGTCGGCACCAAGAAGCAAGCTCAAGACGCTATCAAAGAAGAAGCTCAACGTTGCGGTATGTTCTATATGAACCAAAGATGGCTTGGCGGTACTTTGACCAACTTCAAGACTATCAGAAGCCGTATCGAAAGACTTAACAAAATCAATCAAATGGAACTTATCGGTCAATTTGACCTTTTGCCTAAGAAAGAAGTCGCTATGCTCAAGGCTGAGAGAGATAAACTTGAGGCAAATCTTGGCGGTATTAAAGATATGACCCAACTTCCTGGCGCTATGTTTGTAGTTGACCTTATCAAAGAAGACATCGCAGTAAAAGAAGCTCGCAAGCTCGGTATCCCTGTAGTAGGTCTTGTAGATACCAACTGTAATCCGGATCTTGTAGATTACGTTATCCCAGGTAACGATGACGCTATCAGAGCAATCAAATTGGTTGCTAGCATTATGGCAAACGCAGTAATTGAAGCAAACGAGGGTATTACTTTCTCTGTAGAGGAAGAGAGCGAAGAAGTAAGCGAGAGCGAGGCAGTCGCTGAAGAGAAAGTAGAAGAAGTAGCCGAAGAAGTTAAGGCAGACGAAGAATAATTGGAGGAATACTGAATATGGCATTCACTAACAAAGACGTAATGGAATTGCGCGCTAAGACCGGCGTAGGCATGATGGATTGCAAGAAGGCTCTTACCGAGGCTGACGGCGATATGGAAAAAGCTGTTGAAATATTGAGAGAAAAGGGTATGGCTACCAGCGCTAAGAGAGCAGGCAAAATTGCTTCTCAAGGTATCGTTGAGGCTTATATTAACGACAAATGCGGAGTACTCGTGGAAGTAAACTGCGAATCTGACTTTGTTGCAAGAGGAGATCAATATAAGGCATTCGTAATGCAAGTTGCTGAGTATATTGCCAACAACAACGTGGACAGCGTTGAGCAAGTAAGCGAGAATATGGCTACGGCTACAGCAGAAGCAGTCGCTAAGATTGGCGAGAAGATTGCTATCAGAAGATTTGCAAAGTACGCTAACACCGGCAAACTTGACAGTTACATTCATATGGGCGGAAAGATTGGCGTATTGGTAGAGATGAGCGGTAACGCGAGCGCAGAGCTTGCTCACGATATTTGTATGCAAATTGCCGCAGCTAATCCTTCTTACGTAAAAGTTGACGAAGTTCCGAAGGATGAAATCGAGAAAGAGAAAGAAATCTTGAAGGCTCAGGCGCTCAATGAAGATAAGCCAAAGCCACTCAACATTATTGAAAAAATGGTTGAGGGACGTATCAACAAGTATTATAAGGAAGTTTGTCTTGTAGAGCAACCGTTCGTTAAAGACGGCGACAAGACAATTAAGGCTCTTCTCAAAGAGGCTGGCGCAGACGTTGTAAGATTTACTCGTTTTGTTATGGGCGAAGGCTTGGAGAAAAAGGAAGAGAATTTGGCTGACGAAGTTCAAGCTCAAATTAACAGCGCGAAGAAAAACTAATTGCATAAAAGGAAAACGTTTTCGTTTTCCTTTTTTACAATAGAGCCTTTTATAAGTTCTCGCGAAAATTTTGCGTCACTTAATCAAAGGCTCCAAAATATAAGTGGGTTATTGGAGGGGTATATGATAAAGTATAAGAGAGTGATTATTAAACTTAGCGGAGAAGCGTTGGCAGGAGATAAAGGCTTTGGTATTGACGAAACGGTTGTATCGTACGTAGTCAATCAGATCAAGAGCGTCTATGACCTCGGCGTAGAAGTAGGTATAATAATTGGCGGTGGCAACTTCTGGAGAGGTAGACAGGCGTTGAAAATGGAGAGATCGGCGGCTGACCATATGGGAATGTTGGCAACCGTAATGAATTCTCTTGCAATGCAAGACGCTTTGGAGGCAGAGGGCGTGCCATGTAGAGTTCAGACAGCTTTGACAATCACCAGAATTGCAGAGCCGTACATATTGCGTAAAGCTATGCGCCACTTTGAAAAACGCAGAGTAGTTATCTTTGCTTGCGGTACAGGCAATCCCTTCTTCTCAACTGATACGGGCGCGGCTTTGAGGGCTGCTGAAATCAATGCCGACGTGCTCATGCTTGCAAAGAATATTGATGGCGTATATGATAGCGACCCGAAGAAAAATCCCAATGCTAAGAAATACGATGAGCTCTCTTATATGAAAGTAGTTCAAGACGGATTGCAAGCGATGGACGCAACTGCTATCACGCTGTGTATGGAGAATAAGATACCAATCATTGCCTTTGCGCTTAAAGAAGAGAATAGCTTGCTCAAAGCGGTAAGAGGAGAAAAAATCGGTACGATTATTCACTAAAGCATAGTACGTCTTTTGAGCGTAGTTGAGGAATCTCAACTGACTAAACTGGAAATAAAGACACGCAACTATTTGCGTGTCTTTTATACTTACCAACAAAACTTCTATAAAC
>CAMWPK010000089.1 GCA_947176115.1 uncultured Clostridia bacterium | reverse complement strand
ATACGAGATAATGAAGAAGTATTATTACAAAGACATTTCTTGGGATGAATTTCAAGAAGTAGCGACAAGCGCTTTCGCAGGCTCGCTTGACAATTTTTCCGGTATAGTAAAAGTAGACGGAGGCGATACTCAATCAGGCACTTACGGTCTAAGCGTATCCAGCACGATTTACAACGAACACGTTATCTCTTTTGTCGAGCCCAATTCGTCAGCCCAGAAAACTGTCGGAATTAAGTGCGACGTGGTCAACGGAGGTATTGTCATTGACGAAAATTTCGACCCATCCGCCCCTAATCAACAAGTGTATATAGAAGAAGGGGATACGATTTATGGCGTCATAATTTATGACGGAGAAGGCAAAGGGTATTTGTATAGAGTAGAGAATGCCAGCACATCTTATTTGCGCCAACTTTTAAGTGAAAACCAAAGCGCGGTGTTAATTATCAAGAAATATGACAGCAATTATTATGATAGCAATCGTTCAGACGCATATTACGCTTTTAGTTTAGAAAAGCAAGTATCTGATGGCAAGACGGCGTTTTACTACAACTATACAGGCGACGTTGGAATAATCAAGGTGCTTGAATTTTCCGAGAATACGACGATTGACTTTGCTCAGTGCGTATTAAAATTTATAGACGATGGCAACAAAAAGTTGATACTTGACTTGCGTAACAATGGTGGCGGTAACTCTACCACGCTAGAGTATATGGCGCAGTTCTTGCTCAACAATCCCCAAAATAAACAATTGCCGTTGATTAAACTTGTATCTAATGCAGGCAACGGCAAGAAAGAGAGTAATCTCGTATACTCCAGTCGCGAGGATAACGCCAATCCCAACAATCCTTACGAGGCTTTCCCGATTGGCAATAGAGTAAAGGGCTTTGAAGTCGTAGTGCTTTGCAACGGTAATTCCGCGTCTGCATCGGAGGCTTTGATTGGCGCATTGCAGTATTACAATAATGCAAAGATAGTAGGTACTCAGACGTATGGCAAGGGCGTGGCGCAAAAGGTATTCGTACTTTCCAACGGCGATTATTTGTACGTCACCAACGGAACGTACTATGTGCCTACCGCCGACGACAATGGCAAAATGGTATGGGAAAAGTGTATTCATGGCGAAGGTTTTACTCCGCTTGCGGAGAATACCGTCACCGATAGATTAGTGGCTTACAGCAAAGACGCATGCACGAAGAGAGCAATGGAGATATTGGGCTACTAAGAAGATATATACGTCATAGATTATTATACTTGACGTATAAGTACAGAAAGTAATATAATAAGATTATAGATGTTCCGGTCGGTGATACTCTCGCCGACTTGGTCAATAATATAAACCAAAGTATACACCAAATCGATGATCATTCGGAGAGTAGGGAATCAATCAATATAAGACTTGACTTTACTCTGCAATTTTGCGGAGTTTTTTTATAGGTTTTTTCTCTCTCCAAAAGGAGTTTTTATGAAAAGAATAGGCGTAATCGGCATTGTACTAAAGCGCGATAAAGAATCAGCGCTGGCAATTCAAAACTTGCTATCTACGTTCAGCGAAATTATCGTAGGCAGAATGGGAGTGCCGGACAAGGAGAGCGGTATAAGCGCAATAAGCGTAATCGTCAAGGGTACCAACGAGCAGATTTCCGCATTGACGGGTAGACTTGGCAAACTCAACAACGTGTACGTCAAGTCTGCCGTCACAGCGTTAGACCTAGACGAGGTTTAGGTAATAAGTAATAGTGAAGAGTGAAGAAGTGACGGGTTTAAGTCAGGTCAGGTAAGGTAAGAAGTAATAGTGAATAGTGAAGAAGTGACGGATTTAAGTCAGACGGTTGAGATTTCTCGACTACGCTCGAAATGACGTAAAAATATAGTGTTGATAAATATATAGGAGTATATATTATGAAAAAGTTTTTTGTAGCAATAATGGTAGTAGCAATCTTAGTGAGCGCAGTAGCATTTACGGCGTGTACGCCTGAAGATAGTATCCCCAACGTAGATAAGACGTATACTTTAGTTGCTCCCGACGGCGCGCCGGCTTTGGCAATAGCCGACTTAATTACGCAGATTCCCACTGACAAAGCTGTATACGGAATAAGTAGAAAAGTCGTATCTTCTTCTATTATAAGTACCGAGGCAATTAAGAGCGACGTAGACATGGCTATTGTTCCGGCAAATTTAGGGGCAAGGATCTTCAATTCAAGCGGTGGCTACAAGATATTGGCTGTCGTCACCAACGGTAACTTATATATGACCTCTAGCATATCTTGCGAAGTCAATTCATTGCAAGACCTCAAGGGGCAGATGGTATATTCGATAGGTCAGTCAAGCGTACCTGATATGATTTTCAAGACCTTGCTTACAAATGCGGGTATAGAGTACGTTGTCAGCGAAGAAGCGGTGGCGGGTAAAGTCGCGATAAAGTACTACGCTGACGGTAGCGAAGTAATATCCCAACTTGCTTTGGCAAAGTCTGAAAACAAACTTGCATTTGGTATCTACGGCGAGCCTGCCGTAACGACTTCGTTTACTAAGGGTTTTGAGCAGGTCTTTGATTTGCAAAAGTTATGGGCAGAGATAGACGAGAGCAGTCAAAGCGGATATGCGCAAGCGGTACTCATTGCTCGCGACAGCGTGTGCGAAGACAGCGAATTTGTAACTAAGCTCTTGTATGCGCTCAAGGCGAACGAGAATAGCATAATGGTAGATTCTGCGAAGGCTGTAGCAAATATCAAGGCAATATATCCGCAGAGCGCATTGCAAGCCAACGTGACTATGGACGTCATTGAGAGATGTAACATTAAGACTGTCGCTACTAATACGTCTGCAGGAAGAGAATACTACGAGAATACTTTGAAAGCGGTAATGGCAATCAATGCCAATCTGATAGGCGGTAAGTTGCCGAGCGACGACTTTTATTTAGAATAAATGAAGAATAAAAAACTATATCAAATTATCAATTACGCGCTTCCAGTCGTGACTGTAGTCATGATAGTAATCGTCTACGCAATAATATCCAAGGTCGTAGGCGTGGAGTTGATTGCGCCGTCTGTGGGGAGTACGCTCAAAGAATTCTTTGCTATGTTTGGCAAAGGAGAATTTTACAAAGCGGTGGGCGGAACGCTATGGAGAGCATTTATAGCGTACGTTTTATCATTTGTCTTAGCGTTTGCCCTTGCTACGTTGACAAAGTTATGGAAGCCGTTGCGCAGAGCGTTTTCTCCTATAGTAGCGCTTATCAGAGTACTGCCGACAATGTCTTTGATACTCTTGGCTTTGATATGGTTCAACAGCTTTCAATCGACAGTGCTGGTTGCGTTTTGTATAGTATTCCCAATGCTGTACACGGGCTTTTGCGACGCCATAGAGAGCGTAGACAAGGACTTGATTGAGATGTCGAGAGTATACGCAGTGGATAAACGACGGCTAGTGACGAAGCTGTATATTCCTCAGGCCCTACCGTCGGTATTTACAAGTATAAAAAGCTCAATAGGGCTAAATCTTAAACTCATTATTTCCGCTGAGGTACTTGCGCAGACGGCAGACAGCATGGGGCTGTATATGCAACTTGCCAAAATCAATCTCGATACGGCGGTATTGCTTGCTTGGACTATAGTCGCAATATTATTGGGCGGACTTTTCGAGGGGATGGTGACGCTTATTCAAAAGAAGGCGGTAAAGTGGTTATGAGAATAGAGAATTTGAATTTTGCCTACGGCGACAAGAAGATATTACAAGACTTAAATATGGATATGCCAAAGGGCGTAACTTGCATTATGGGCGGTTCGGGAGCAGGCAAGACTACGTTGCTCAACTGCATTAGCAGACAACTTGACTTTAATGGAAATATTGTTTATGACGCAATTGGTGACGATTGCAATGATTGTATTAAGTTTGCGTACGTCTTTCAACAACCGCGACTTATACCGTCAATGAGCGTAGAGGATAATATAAAATTCGTTTTGCCAAGGAGTTTGACTAAAGAGCAAGTCAAGCAAAAGGTAGACGTCGTAATTGCTAAATTACAACTTGAGGATTGTCGCAAGTCATACCCAAGTAAAATCAGCGGTGGACAGGCGAGCAGGGTATCTTTAGCGAGAGCGCTTGTCACTGATAACAATATATTGCTTCTTGACGAGCCGTTCAAAGGTCTTGACGTAAAACTTAAAAAGGATATTCTCAATCTTTTAATTCCGCTCATAGAGAATAAGAGCGTAGTTTTTGTAACTCACGACGTAGAAGAGGCGCTTGCAATAGCAGATAAAGTATTCGTCTTTGAGCGTAAAGACGGCGAAGCCGTAATGATAAAGGGATGTTTGAATATTGACCAAAAGCAAGCGGGGAGAGATATATACGGAGAGCAATTAAATAGAGCGCGTAAGCAAATTTATGCGTTGCTATCATAAACGCGCCGTCAATTCGACTGAGTAGTTCTAAGTCATTTCGACTAAGCATTTCTAACGTCATTTCGATTAAGCAAACCTCTTCGCCGTCATTTCGACTGAAGCGAAGCGTAATGGAGAAATCTCTACTTATTTATTTTACTTTTAATTTCTTCTTTTGTACTTTCTTCAATAGCGTCAAATCCGCAAAGAGTGTTCAAGTCCTCGCCTAATAGGATAGCGATTTTTGCGATTGTTTCTAAATCAGGAGTGTTTTCTCCTGATGCCCATCTGCTTACAGTTTGTTGGTTAGTGCCGATAATTTTGGCGAATCTATCATGTGAGTATCCATTTGATTTTAATAGATTCTTAAAATTCATAGCAAATTTTAGTATAGCCATATTTTTAATATACACGAAAGTTGTGTAAAAGTCTTGACACACACGAAACTCGTGTGATATAATATAAAAAAAGTTAGAAGTAGCATAAAACTTCTAATAGGAGGCTAGTACATGAGCGAAAAATTTGAAAAAGACGTTAGAAAAGCATTACAACAGGGCATTGTAGCCTTGAATAGTAAAATTGAATGTTTTTGGGGAAAATACAAAGACAAAGCCGAGGGAATTAAAGTAGGCAAACCGATTAGGAAATTCTATTATGACCAAGACTGCGGTATATTGCAGGTGAGTATTAAGTTCACATATACTCCCGAAGAAATCGCATTTTTAGATAAGGCTAGATGTTTATCTCAAGAAAAATTGCAACTTGTAGAGGAGTATATGGATGAACTTTTAAGGTAACAATCCCCGGTCACTTAACGGTATTTTCATGCGGTTGAGATTTCTCCACTACGGTCGAAATGACATTTAATTATTACAACGCCTCTCTTGAGTTTCCGCGTTGAGTTTCCCCGTTCGGCGAGAAGAGAGATAGGCGGAAAAGACGCATTTTAGATTTGACTAGCCTCACTTTGAGCCGAACATAATTTACGATTGCTTTGCCATATCGATTAGAGAGCGTAATTTGACGATTTGCTCACTGCTAAGCATACAGCTTGCGGAATTAAAAAATTCTTCAAGTTTAGCATTGTCAAGCGTGCCGTTCTGTCTGCCTTGATTGACCAAGGCAAACATCTCTTGCATCAGTCTTTCTTCAGACATGTGAGAGTACTTATTGATTTCACTCTCGAGCGTAGGTTGAGAGTTGGTATTTTGCGACGCTTGAGAAAAGTCAAAATTCGGGGTGGAGTTTTGACTTTTCCAGTTGTAGAAACCTTGGTTGCTTGAAGTATTATTGGTTTTCTTCATATCTTTTCCTCTATTTATTAAGTCCTATTTTGTCCATAATTTTAATATTGAATAAGTTTAGTTTTCGTCTTGATATAGTTTGAATATGCTTTTATTTACTTCGTCTGAGTTGAGTGTAATTTGAGTTGCTTGCGCAGGTTTATTCCCGCCTGAGTTATTCATCATAGTAGGCAGTAGTTGCATAAGCATATTCATATCCTTATTTCCACCGCCGTTCATTGAGTTCATCATTTGCATCATCTTTGCAAAATCCATATCCATTCTATCACCTCGTTTATTTTATGATTTTAATTCTAAATTGGTTACACCCAAGAGATTTCTACATTTCGCTTTGCTTTAGTCGAAATTACGATTTGCGTCACCTTGAGCGTAGTCGAGAGGTCTTTACCTATTTAAGTTGTCAATATGGCGGAGTAGCGCATGGATGTCCTTTATGCTATTGTTATATCCCACGCTCACTCTTACCGTACCGCTTTCCAAAGTGCCCAGTTGAGTATGAATCAGCGGAGCGCAGTGCAGACCGCACCTTACGGCTATGTCGTGCTCGTTGAGGTAGTCGCCTATATCTGTAGAGGAGTAGTCCTTGAAATTGAAAGACACCACGCCGGTTGTTTGGGAGGAATAGAGCCTTACGTTCTTGATTTGTTTAAGACCGTAGAGCAATTCTCCCGTCAAATAACGGGTGTTGAGAGAGATTTTGGCAAGGTTTTGATACGTCCATTCCGCGCTTGCGCCCAAACCGATAATGCCCGCGCTGTTGA
>CAMWPK010000088.1 GCA_947176115.1 uncultured Clostridia bacterium | reverse complement strand
GATAGATTTTTTGCAAGCGCGGAGCAACTCGATATACGTCTACCGCACGACAAGGCGGGAATGAAATATCTCTTGCAAGAAATGGTGAATTTGTGCGACGACGGCAATCTCGTCATATGCTGGCAAGCTACGCGCGGAACGCAAATTCGCTCTCACGCTTATCCCTACGACATGATTGCCAATATATGGATAACAATACGTCCTTGCGATATTGTGGATATGACGGAAAAGGTTGATCTCATCACTGTGGAGGATACCAGATATTTGCATTGCAATATCAAGACGCTCAATCTTATTCCCAACGTTATGGCGTCGCAAAGAGCGTTGAAAGAGGGCGTTCACGAAGCGCTTTTTCACAGAGGCGAGCGGGTGACTGAGTGCGCTCACAGCAATGTCCATATCATAAAGGACGGCGTATTGCTAACTCCGCCAGCCGATTGTTATATTCTCAAAGGGGTAGCGAGAGATAATTTGATAAAGGCTTGTCAAAATCTAAATATACCAGTTAATATCCGTCCGTTTACCGTGCAAGAGATCTTTAGCGCAGACGAAGTGATTATCACAAGTTCCGGTTCGCTTTGTCTGCAAGTAGGCAAAGTTGACGGCATAGAAGTCGGCGGTAAAGCGGAAGATATAATCAAAAAGTTGCAAGCGTATTTACTAGACGAGTTCGTCAAGGCTACGGAGTAAGTTTTGCAAGATCTTAATAAACTGACGGATAGGACTTATCTTGCGATTGACGTCAATGCATTGCGACACAATATCGAACTTGTAAGAGCTAAAGTAGGTAGCGACGTCAAGATTCTTTGCCTCGTAAAGGCAGACGCTTACGGTCACGGCGCAGTGGCAGTGGCTAAGTATTGCGAAGATTTGATTGATTATCTTGGAGTTGCGACTGTTGACGAGGGAATGGAATTGCGTAAAAGCGGAGCGCGTTTGCCAATACTTGTCGTCGGCGACGTTGCGAAAAGTAGATATGCGGACGCTGTTGAGTTTGACTTAGAAATTACCGCGCATTGCTTGGACGTAGCTAAGTCGCTAGACGCATATTGCAAGTCAAAGAATAAGATTGCCAAGGTTCATATCGCAGTGGATACGGGTATGGGACGAATAGGTTTTTTGCCTGACGAAGTAGACGGAGCAGTCGAAGTATGCCGTCTTAGTAATATCTGCGTCAAGGGAATCTTTACGCATTTTGCTAAAGCAGACGAGTACGATAAGTCCTATACGCATATGCAAATAAATCTTTTCGACAAGTTTGTTGAGAGTATGAAAGTCGCGGGCGTTGACGTAGGTCTGCGCCACGTTGCCAACAGCGCAAGCATTCTGGATATGCCGTCTAACAATTACGATATGGTACGTATGGGTATAATGACGTACGGACTGTTTCCATCGGCTGACGTCAATACTACTGCCGACTTACGACCGGTTATGAGCATGCATACTCACGTAATACATATAAAGAAACTTCCTAAGGGAAGTAGCGTAAGCTACGGCGGAGATTTCGTCACGAAGAGAGATACCGTTGTCGCAACTATTGCTGTGGGGTACGGCGACGGCTATCCCAGAGCACTATCCGGCAAAGGCTACACTCTTGTGAGAGGCAAAAGGGCGCCAATCATAGGTCGAATTTGTATGGATCAGACTATGATTGACGTCACGGATATTCAAGACGTAAAAGTAGGCGATGTCGTCACTTTGTTGGGCAGGCAAGGCAATGAGAAAATAACCGCCGACGATATTGCTAAACTTGCAGATACGATAAATTATGAGATAGTCTGCGGTATCGCGCCGAGAGTTAATAGAGTTTATATAAATAAATAAATAATTTCTCAATATTATAATCTTCAAGTAGGTATTAATCAATATGACCCTAAATTAAATAATGTGCAAAAACTTAAAATTTTTGTCCATTGACAGCGTAATGTCCGTATGTTATAATTTTACTATTAAAACATCTGGAATTTTTAATAATTTTGAGGGTGATATGAAGAGAAAAAGCGTTTTGTTATTAGTATCTTTAGTACTTATTTTGGCGTTAGGCTTGGGTTTGTTGTGCGCATGCAACGGCTCTCCTAAGAGTGTAAGCGCAACGATTTCCAAAGACAATATTGGGGTGGAGATAGCCGACACTATGTACGGTTTGTTTTTGGAAGACATTTCTTATGCGGGCGACGGCGGACTTATTTCCGAGCTTGTTAATAACGGAAGTTTTGAATACGAAGCCAATAAGACGGCGTATTGGAATATCGACGGTAGCGCAGAGGTCAAGAATACGTATGGACTAAACAGCGCAAATCCATCGTATTTGCATTTAGTCGTTGACGGAACAGCTCAACTAGAGAATTTGGGATATATTGAATATTATGACAATTTGACGGAAAACTACAACAAAGACAAAATGAATACTGCCGATATGGGTTTTCATAAAGACGTGGAGTATGACGTATCACTGTACGTCCGCGTAGCCGATTTCGAGGGTACGTTGACAGCTCAACTTTCTTCGCCAAGCAATAGCGAAAAAATCGCTTTGACGCTTCCACAGCAAAAGAACGAATGGGTAAAGATAAGTTCAGTCTTGACGAGCAAGGCTAGCGAGGACGGCTCTTTGGTATTGACTGCTCAAGGCAGAGGAGAACTAGATATAGACTTTGTATCTTTAGTTCCGCACGACACGTTTGGGTACGCAAGCGACGAGTGGAAGTACGTCACTTTAAGACAAGATCTTTATGACGCGCTTGACGCTCTTTCGCCGGCTTTTATAAGATTTCCCGGCGGTTGTCTTGCAGAAGGCGATACCTTCGAACATCTCTTTGACTGGAAAAAGACTATAGGACCGCTCGAAGAAAGAGAGCAGTACCACAATATTTGGCGCGACGAAGAGAACGGCAAATATTACAACAACACCTTTGCGCTTGGCTATCACGAATACTTCCAGCTCTGCGAAGACTTGGGAGCAAAAGCCTTGCCAATACTCAACGTGGGTATGATATGCCAATTTGAAGCAAACTACAGGAAAAAAGCCAAGGAATACTCGCAAGGCAAAATGAGTAAAGACGAGTGGGAAAAGTATCTGGACACGTTTGCTTTAAGACCCGGTACCGCTGAATTTGACGCATATATACAAGATATAATGGACTTGATAGATTACGCCAACGGTACTGACCCAAACAACGAATGGGTGCAAAAGCGTATCCAAAACGGTCATCCTCAGCCTTTTAATATTGAATATATCGGACTTGGCAATGAGAACTGGGGAGAAGTCTATTGGCGCAATTTCGACGCGCTGTACAATGCGGTCAAAGAGGCGCATCCGGAATTGACGATAATTTCGTCGGCATCGTATCAATTCGGCGGAGAGTATTTTGACGACTGTTGGGAACATATCCGCAAGGACTATGCAGACACGTTGGTGGACGAGCATTATTATACGTCGCAGAACAAACTCTTTAAGAACAACGACAGATACGACAGCTACGACAGGGATAGCGCTAAAGTTTTTGTAGGAGAATATGCGGCAAGCCCTTGGGGTATAGGTAAGTACTGGTCGGAAAACAATCTTTGGTCGGCAGTAGAAGAAGCCAGCTATCTCACGGCATTGGAACGCAACGGCGACGTAGTTAAAATGGCTTCCTATGCGCCAACGTTTGCAAAGATAAACGCGCAATGTTGGGATATAAATATGATATGGTTTGACTCGCAAAATATAGTTTTGACGCCCAATTACTTCAATCAAATGCTCTTTGCCAACAACACTGGTAGCAGATATATAGATACCGGCATAACCGCCAAGGGTATATATTCCTCGGCTTCCGTGGACGAGGAAACCCAAACTCTCTACGTTAAACTTGTCAACGTCAATGCAAGCGCTACCGATGTGAGCCTGTCTTTCGACGGCTTTGGGAAACTAAACGCAAGTTCAATGCAATATATGAGCGGTGAGAGAGCGTCGTACAACGGCCCTAATATGACGACAATCGTACCAAAGCAGGTGAATTGCAATATTGACGGTACCAACGTTACGACGAAAATAGACGGACAGAGTATAAATATCATTAGAGTATACTATGGCGACAACGACGGTTCAAACGCATATAATTTGCCTGACCTTCCTGAAAATATGCTAAGCGAGGTTACTGAGTTTGACAGCTTCGTCATGACTCCTGAGCTGGGCTTCGTAGTGGGTATTATCGGAATTGCTATACTGCTTACTCTCGTATTCGTAGTTATTGCGATAATCAATAAAAAGTTGATAAACAAAAAGGCGGGTATAAATAAAAAAGTATAGACGCAATAATTATAACGCTAAAAACTCTTTGAAGTATTATCAATAAAATAACGCTGTCAAATTATCTTGACAGCGTTATCTATTTAGTATATTTGATATTATTAAATATGCAATCGTTTTTTAAGTTCGCTCAAGTATTTGTCTTTAGCAAAGAATGCGAGTACGAGTACGTCAAGAAAACCTCTTGCAGTGCAAATGTACCAAGCCCAATGATATGCGCTCTTCCATATAAAAGATACTCCAATACAAATCGCGGAGAGTATGAAGATTTTCGTCAATGATATCTGATAATCACCGCGTCCGCCTTTGTGAGAAAGAGCGAGAATCTCAAGGACTGTTTGCCAAGTGAGAATTGCTATCGGCATACCCAGCGAAAACGCCCATGGATTGGTAAGTCTTGACGTCCATATATTGATATAGAAGAGCAATGCTATTACGCCTATAAAACCCCAAGTGAGATATTTGCGTACGCAAAATCTTTTAATGACGGGTCTGCTTATGCAAATCCAAGCCAAGGCAAAACCAAATATTACGTGCGATGCCCACGATACTTTTTTATTTACTGCAAGATTAATTATCATAACGAGCGCTATGGTAAATATTGTTGCAAACCCGCTAATTTTCAAAAAGAGTTTTCTCTTTTTCGTTATATCTACCGCAGGGTAATCATATATGGTCGGAGTAATCTCTTCGTGGACAAATGCTCCGCAAAGAGGGCAGTTAGCCGAATCTTCGTCAACGTATACTCCGCATTTGCGACACTGTTTCATAAAGTCACCTCCTATTGCTGTTGACACTGACTTCTATGCCGTGCTCGGTGAGTATCTTAAAGAAATCTCTCTCCAAGATAGGGTCTTTTGACGTACGCGAGAAAGTCACTACGCTAACGCCGTTGTACGACGCGCAAGTCATAGAGTTGTTCATATATTTCTGCGGTCCGAGTACAAATTCAAATCTGTCTATATAGTCGTACATCTCCTTTGGCGTGACGACGTTGCCGATGTTGCTAAAGGTGCAAGACATAAGTTTTTCGCCCACCAAGTAGAAAGACATATTCATAATTAAAGTTTTCAAAAATCTCGGAGCTATCTTGACTATTGGATTTTTTTCCAAAGATACGTTGGAGTTGATAAACTTTTGGCAATACTCCTGCGTAATGTTTTCTTTGAGCTGGCTGTCCAATTCCTTGATTACTTCCTCAAAGGTCTTTTCTTCGGGAGCAAGGTTGGTATTGTAATAGCCGGCAAAGTTACGCAAAGTTTCCGAGCCGAATATCTTTCTCAAGTTGATAGGCACTTGCACTCTGACAGGCTTTCTTTTGGACTTCTTTTCATAAAGCTGTCTTTTCAAAAGCGCGTAGGCGAGTACTGCCGTCAAATACGTATTCACCGTACACCCAAAAGATTTCGCTACGCCGTGGAGTTGCTCAAAGGGCATACGGCCTTGGGTGACGTTAAGAACGCCTCTGATTTCTCGCTGTCCTTTGATTTGATACGCTGACGGTTCTTTTCTTGGCAGTTTGCCTTTGCTTTTGTCTATAAAGCGAGAGAACGAATCCTCGACCTCTTCAGGGGTAGGGTCGTCGTCATAATGCAGTATATCGCCAAAGTTTTCTATTTGCGCTCCGCATAATTCGCAATACCTCATTATCAAAGTCTTGAGAAAAGTTATATTGCCAGTGCCGTCGGTAATCGAGTGAAATACTTCGACGGAAATTCTATGGGAATGATATAGTACTCTGAATACGTAATCGTTGCCCGTCAATCGCATCATTGCGCAAGGGAAATCATTTTCTTTTTGTATTTGAGGTTTATGGTCTACGAATTGGAAGTAATACCAAAAGAAGCCTTTCTTCAAAGCCATTCTAAAGGTAGGGAAGCGGTCTATTACGTCGTCCAATGCTTGTTGAAGAATTTCAGGTTTTACTTCTTCCTTCATTACGCATGACATACGGAATACGGCGTTCCATCTCGAACTTCTTGCGGCGGGATAAATCTTCGCCGCATTGTCGAGCTTAAACCATTCCTTGTCAAACATTGCGTTTTTCATTTTGTATCTCCTAACTTATTACATTATTCATTATACATTATATTTTTATAAAACACAATACAAAATTATTGACAAGTTTGTCCTTCCTAAAGGATAATTATAATAATATGATATCATCGAGCTGTAGACCTGAAAAAGATTCTTTGGATAATGG
>CAMWPK010000087.1 GCA_947176115.1 uncultured Clostridia bacterium | reverse complement strand
ATACTAGATATTGTGTTTATCGCAACTTAATCTGAGGCACTTTGTTTAGCCACAAACACGCTTAATACAACTAAAATAATCGGTTATTTCAGTTGCGGTAAACTAAGTTCATACAATATTACTTGAATAAACTGTTTTTATCAGAATAACACTAAATATAGTGTATCTCAAATAAAAAGACTTACTATGTTATAAAATTACAGTATGAGAACGTTAGGAGAAAATCTGAAGAGTTTAAGAATGTTAAATAAAATGAGCCAACAAGAGTTTGCTCTGAAGATGAACACTACTCAACAGCGTGTTAGCGAATGGGAGTGTAACAAAGTTGAGCCGTCTTTGTATAATATTCTTAAAATAATCAACGTTCTTGGCACAACGTTTGAAGAATTGACAGAGGGAATAGCAGTTGAGTAATTATTAAAGTTATACAATTTGTCAAAACCAACTTTTTATTTTTGATACTATTTTGTTCCAAATAGAGCCTTGATTTTCGCTATTTTCATTATTCTTTGAATAATAATAGTAACTTTGTTTTGCGCAATTGGCAATAGCTAAAGGGTCTTGAGCTTTAACTATCAATTCATATAAATTTTTAATACCGTCAATATCTTCTTTAGCGCAAAGTTCTTCGTCAAAAGTAATTTCATGAACCAATTGATTGCGCATCCAACGGTAATGTTTTATTTGCTTAAAAGTTGAATTCCATATCGGAATATTCTCAGTTGATTCATAGGGGGTCATTTCCATTTCGCTAATATATGAAGATACGCCTTCATTACTGTTTAGCGTTTCTTTGCAAAGTTTATCAAGACGTTTATATTGTTCAAGGAATTCAAGGTTTAATTCTTTCATTATATATCTCCTGTAGTTTAGATTATGCTATAAGTTGATTAGTTATAGCAACTACAATTAAAAATCTTAAATATTATTTCATTTTATGTTGTCGTCTTTGCAAATCTCTATTTCTGCCATATATATTCGCTGAATAAGTAGACATTTTCCCTTTACTACAGGGCGTTGAAGAAAGAAATAATCGACTGCCTCCCAGATAAATACCCAAGCGGCAATTTCTACTATAGATGTAATATAAATATTTTCAGTAAAGTGATTTATTAGTATTAGGGCAGTGAGCGCAAGAATACCGAGAATAGTCATAATTGTAGAAACCAATAATATACGTTTGATTTCTTTCTTGCTCTCTTTATAAGCTGATTTGCAGTGACTCTTTAAGGATTGTTGAACTTCGCTTGCATCAATATCGCTTGCAGAGTGAATTTTGATTTTTATTTTCTCTTTAATTGGAGCGTCCTTAGCTTTGTCAAAAACATAATTGCTGAATTCGCTATTCAACTTGTCTTCCGAATAACTATACGTAGAGAACAGTTGGTCTTTTCCGTTAATCTTTACGTTTATTACAGACGCGTCTTCGCTAGACTTCTCGTTAAGTTCGTTACTATTGAGAATAAGGTTATCAATTTCTTGTATTTTTTTGTTCCAAAACATTGTTCACCGCTAGAGCATTTTTATTAATTATATCATTATGATAATACTTTGTCAATGTAGAAAATTTTCTTTTAGTTTGTACGCAACACACTTACTGCGCTATGTAGTAAAAAATACAAATAAAAAAGTTTTTCAATAATATTTACAAAATCTCTCTTATAGTTTATTATTAAATAGAGAGGGGAATATGAAACTAAAGTTTAAGGAAAAGTTTTTTTACGGTTTGGGAGATTTATCTGCCAACATTATGTTTGCGGCGATATCGTTTTATTTGCTTTATTTCTTTGTCAATGTTGGCGGACTTAAAGCAGAATTAGCGTCAGCCGTATTTTTGATTGCAAAGTTCTGGGACGCTTTCACTGACTATCTTATGGGCAGAATATCTGACAAGACTAAAAGCAAGTGGGGCAAAAGAAGAGTATATATGCTATTTGGCGCATTGCCTTACGGTCTTGCGTTCTTACTTTTGTGGATTGCTCCGTTTGGAGAAGGCGCTCAAGTAGGGAAAATGATATATTATACTTTGGCATATATGCTGTTCAATACAACTTGGACTATCGTATATATTCCCTACAATGCTATTACTGCCAATATGACAGACAACTACGATGAGCGCACTTCGCTCAATGGCATTAGAATAGCGCTTGCCAACGTCGGCATAATTCTTGGAGCGGCGCTATTTGCGCTTTTCGCCGATGGACAGGAAAGTTTGTTTTATCAGTTGTTTGGCAATGCAAGATACGCATATCTGATGTCAGCGGGAATATTTGCATTTATATCGATTGTCATAATGTTGCTTTGCGCGGGCAATATTAAAGAGCGTGTGGACGATACGGAACAAAACGACAAGGGCTTTTTCGTCACTCTAAAAGAGTTTTTCAAATTGCCTGAATTTCGCAACATAATGCTTTGCTATCTTTTGAGTATGATTGGTTTTGATATAATTATGGCAGTATTTATGTTCTTTATCAATGATTCTCTCGGCTTTAGCGGAGGAACTATGGCAATGGTCTTTGTGGCAATACCGCTAGTATGCGCTATCGCATCGTCATTCGTATGGGTCAAGTTGAGTGAGAAGTTTAATAAGCACAAAGTCTATACGATAGCGTGCATATATATGGCATTCGTACTTTTGTTTGCAATATTCGTACCTGCAAATAACGTTGCGACTACTATTCTTCTGTGCGTATTTGCGGGATTTGGTATGTCAGCAATTCAAATTCTTCCTTATGCTAGCGTGCCGGACGTCGTAGAAGTGGACGAATATGTTAATGGAACTAGGAGAGAAGGCGCGTATTACGGCATAACGCAATTTATGTACAAAGTTGCCAACGGTGTGTCTATAGCTGTCGTATCAGCAGTTTTGGGCGCTTTTGGTTACGTAGAGAGTACGAACGGAATTGCTATTCAACAGCCCGATAGCGCATTGCTTGCCGTGCGAATAGTATTAGGCGTTCTTCCAGGTGTAATTTTCCTTATATCTATTATCTTTTCGCATAGGGCAAATCTCGGAAGAGAACGCTTTGCAACTATCAAGGCAGAACTAGATATGCGTCGAGCCAAAGCCAAAGAAGAGAAGCAGTAAGTTAATACGAATATTAGTCAAGCGGAAAAGCTCCGTTTCCAGTATCTGCGCCGAAGATAACTCCGACGACTGCGAGAACAAATAAGAATATTACAAAGAGCAATAGAATTATGTCTTTATAGTTTACTTTTCTATTAGTCTTTTTTCGGCGAGTTGTTTCTACTGCATTTTTGTAACTTACTAAAATATGATTTACAGTAAAAATTACGGCAAAAACTATAAGCGGTATATTAGCCAAGACTATACCGCTGAATAAAAAAATGCAAGAGGGAATTATTGAAAGCGATAATGCTCTTAGTTTTCCGCAACTATTCCAACATAACACCCAAAATACAAGATATGCGAGGCATAAAGCGCCGTTCACAGATAAATATACTATAAGCGCATTATTAAACCAAAAATTGAAGTATGAGTACGGAATATTGAATATCATAAAAGCAAAACAGCCGTATCTACCTATCTGTTCCGCAATGATTACAGCCTTGTTATTGTATGTTGCCGAGGCGTCGTCTTTATGCTTTACAGCATAAACGATATTTGGAAGCATAATTATAGCCATAATTATAAGTCCGTAATAATTAAACCAATCCATGAGATTATTATATCAAGAATATATGTTATTTTCAAGCGTATATATTTAAGAATTGAAATTACAAAAAATACGCATCTATCAAAATGCGTATTTATGTGGCGGAGCAGTGATAACTTAGAATGTTTCAATACTACAACCATTTCGCTCATAGTAGTCTAACATTTCAGGAATTTTCTTTTTGTCATAACTTGTAATACAGTTTGATAGAACGTGAACTATAAAGCCGTTCTTTGCCATATTATAGCAAGTTGATTTTACGCAAGCAATTGCGTCCGCACCTGCAACATAAAACTCTTTTATGCCGTTCTCACTTATAAAAGCGCCAAATGCTTCACTTGTCAATGCGTTACCCTTGCTTTTAACAAATATATTATCCGACACAATCTTCATATCGGGTACTAATTCCGCGCCACGAGTGTCGGGCTTAAATGTTCGAGTTCCTGCCGATAAATTGTTATGTTTGATATAGACAACGTGAATATCGTGAGCAACAGCCCAATCAATAGCGGAATTGATATTGCTTATTATTTCTTTGTAGTTTTTTGTAATGTCGTTTTGAATGTCGATTACTACCAATGCTTTGTCTGTCATTTCACACTTACCTCGCTAAATTACTGCTTATTGTATAATCATTATATCAAAAATAAAAGGTTTATTCAAGCAATAGCAATGGCACCACGTGATTTCTCACAAAGTACAAAAAAATGACTGACAAGATAGCGGTTCTTATCAGTCATCTATTGGTGGAAGTTATAGGGCTCGAACCTATGACCCTCTGCTTGTAAGGCAGATGCTCTCCCAACTGAGCTAAACTTCCATTTGCGGATTGCTTATTGATTTTAGCATAATACATTAGTGATGTCAAACGATTTTTATTATTTTCTTGACAGTATACAAAAATTTTATTAAACTATAATTACTGAGGAGGGACCTATGGTAAAGGCGTTGTTTGGAGTATTGATAGTTTTTCTTGTTGTTATCATAGTGCTGACGTGCGTATGCTATTGGCTTTTCAATTATGCTACGCTGGAGAAACTTGGATACGCTGACGTTGAGATTGCAGAGGTCGAATTGCCCAACGGCGAAAAGGAATCTATATCCGCAAGAGATTTAGGTATTGAAAATATGACTGTGAAAGAACTGCTTAGATGGTTTAAGGATAAGGTCAAAGCTGGGAAAACGCAATAATTATAAAATAGACGGCGTATAAATATTTACGCCGTCTATTTATTTCATTTGTCAAGAGTTTTGGCTTGATTGAGAAGCGTAAGCAAATATGGAATAGTCTTTTCAAATTTCAGACCGTACCAATGCTCTTTATCTTGAGAGGTAATCTCTATTGTTCTTTGAGTATATTTTATCGCTAGGTCAAGACTTTTGTGTAAGTCTAAATTGTTGGCGAGCGCGCCAACGAGAGCTGACGCAAATACGTCGCCACTACCTAAGAAATCGCCTTTGACTTCTTTCGTGTCAATAAACTTGACTTTATCATTATCGTAGTACGCTAGGCGCATACCGTCTTGCATTCGTATTCCCGTAATGACAAAACGCTTTATGCCGGTTTTTGCAAGATGCCGGCATATATTCAATACGCTTTCTTTAGTTTGAATACGGGAGTATTCTACTCCTGATAGTAGGCAAGCCTCGCTTAAGTTGGGCAGAGCAATATAGCTCTTTTTGCATAACGTGGCGATACTTTCTACAAAGTCTTCCGTAATACCGTCATAGAATTGACCGTTTTCTGCCATGGCAGGGTCTACGATAAGTTGAGCGTCAGGGTAGAGTTTGCGCACTTCGTTCACGGCTTTTACAGTTTCGCTCGCGCCTAAGTAACCAAGATATATATAATCAAAGTTTAGTCCCAGTGACTTATAGTGATTTACGGCAGGAATAACGTTGTTTTTTAAGTCAACGTATGTATATCCTTCAAATCCGCTTGTATGCGTCGATAGTAGCGCGATGGGTAAGGAAATTGTTTCGATACCCATTGCGGAGATTATCGGCAAAGCAACGCTAAGCGAGCACTGCCCAAATGACGAGTAGTCTTGAATTGTCAATACTTTGCAATCTTTCATTGTATCTCCATTAGAATTTATCATTGCCGTGCGCATTATTATTGTCTTGCAAGTCTTGTTCTTTCGCATCGTCAAGATTAGTCGCGTTTTCTGTTGAAGTTTGCTCTACGTCTACGACTATTTGCGGAGTGCGGTTGTAAATCTTGTCAAATACTTTCTTAAGCTGGCATGCGTACAGCAACACCGGCGCTACGATTGCGGAAATTACGCCTTGCAAGATATTGAAAGGAAGGTTGGCGATACCGCCAGTCCATTTATCTTCTGCAAGTAATAATCCCTCTGCAAGGAAGTATCCAAGCGCCATTTCCAAGCCTCCTACTATACAGCCCAAGCCAAAGAAGATAGCCTGCGGAACTTGTTTTTTCGTCATCTTAGCTATTACTTTGAATAAAAGTCCTGCTATAAGACCTTCCAAAGCCTTGATTACTAAAGTAAAAGGCGCGTAGGGGAAGTATCCCAAAATAACGTCGCCTAGCATTGCTCCCAATGCTCCGGTGATAAGAGCGGGTATGGGGCCTAACAGACATGCGGACATAAAGATTGGTATATCGCCAAAATTATAATATCCGCTACCTGTAGGATAGCGAACGCTTGCGAGTGTGAGAACGGTAGTCAATGCCGTCATCAATGCGGTGAATACGATAAGTCGTATTCTTTTTGCTCTTTTGTTGTTGCCAGCGGATAAACGATATGATTTGTTATCCATAAATTGCTCCTTTTTCGGGCAAAATGAAGCATCAAAATAAATGCAATAAAATTGCAATTAAATCTAATCTTTCCCATTCTGACTTTACAGGCGGTTACGGAATCTCACCGTATCGGCTGTT
>CAMWPK010000086.1 GCA_947176115.1 uncultured Clostridia bacterium | reverse complement strand
CTATAATAATACCAATATAAATATACACATTGGGAGCTTAGATATGGACGAAAAGCCTATTATCACTGCCGAAGAAGAGCAGAAAGCCCAAGTGGAAGAAGTAGTTTCAAAATCCCCACAAAACCCAGACGGGAAAAATCAAAACAAGTTTTGGACATTTACCAAAAAACTTTCAAAGAGATGGTTTATTGACGCGTTCACAGGCATGGCGCAGGGACTATTCGTCACCTTGATTATAGGTACGATATTTACCACGCTCGGTCAGTACGTATTTACTGAGAAGAATGCAGTCGGCAGACTACTTGTCATAGCAGGTAAAATTGCGTCGCTTCTTATGGGCGCAGGTATCGGCGCGGGTATTGCGCACAAACTCAAGATGCCACCGCTCGTAATATTCAGCGCAATAGTTGCGGGTTTCGTAGGAGCATGGGCGGACACGTTTATTACTGCAGGTTGGGACGCTAATGCAGTTGGCGCTTTGGCTGGCAAGATTTTTGCAGGCAACGCCACTCGTCCTGGCAATCCTATAGGCGCGTACGTCACGGCGTTGATGGCTTGCGAGATAAGCGGACTTGTCGCCGGCAAGACAAAACTCGATATAATAATCGTACCGCTCGTATCGCTTTTAGTGGCTATATTCGGCGCATTCGTGTCGTGGCCGTTTATATGGCTTGTCAATATGCTAGGCAAGGGCATTGCTATTGCGACAAGCATAACGCCGTTCTTTATGGGCATAGTGGTAGCCGTAATTATGGGTATTCTTTTGACATTGCCTACGTCAAGCGCGGCGATTTGGGTAGCTATCGCATCACCGATTCTTACCAGCGATACTTCTACGGCGGAGCAGATATACGCTATGTATATTGCAGGCGGAGCGGCGACGGTCGGTTGCGCATGTCAAATGGTTGGCTTTGCCGTAATGAGTTTTAAGGAAAACGGCTGGGGCGGACTTATATCGCAAGGTATAGGCACTTCGATGTTGCAGATTCCCAACGTAATGAGGAATCCGCGCATAATGTTACCGCCGATAATTGCGAGCGCAATATGCGGACCGCTTTCGACGTGCGCCTTCAAATTGATGTGCGGAGCGTCAGGCGGTGGAATGGGTACTTGCGGATTTGTAGGTATCATAGAGATTTTTACGGCATACAAATCGCAAGGTGGCAATTTGGCTCTTATAATTACCGGTGTAATCTTGCTTATGATAGCGCTTCCAGCAGTATTGAGCTGGGCATTCTGTCTGTTGTTCAGAAAAGTCGGCTGGATCAAGGAAGGAGATCTAAAGTTACCCGAGTGATAACCGACTGCGTATATCAGCAGTCATTTCGACCGGAGCAAAGCGTAATGGAGAAATCTCAACAATAGAAAAAAAGAGCGTGCTTTTGTACGCTCTTTTTAGTCCTTACAAATTCTTTTGCGTAAAAGATTTTGAATTCTTGTATTTTAGGTATATAATTAAATAGTAAAAGATTTTAGCTATATTTGGAGGACTTATGCGCGTATTATCTAGAGAGAGAGTTGACAGTAGATACAAATGGCGATTGGAAGATATTATACCGTCTGACGAGGAGTGGGAAAGCCTATGCTCATCTTGCGAGGAACTCGGTAAAGAAGTAGGTAAGTATCAAGGCAAGCTCAATGAAAAAGACAGTATATTGAAGTGTTTGCGCTTTGACGATAAGTTGAGTATTATCCTAGAAAAGTTGTACGTCTACGCTAAGATGCGCAAAGACGAGGATTGCTCAGTCAATAAATACGTAGGTATGGTCGATAGAATCAAGAATTTACTTGTCAGCATATCGGAGAAGTCGGCGTATATTACGCCTGAGTTGTCGGCAAACAGCGAAGAGTTTTTGCAAGAGCTTGCGAAAGACAAGGACTTTGAAGATTATTCCTATATGTTGGAGCTTATTGTAAAAAACAAAAAGCATACTTTGTCTACGCAGGAGGAAGTCTTGCTTGCCAAGACGGGATTGTTTAGCGGAATATTCCAAGAAGCCTTTGGTATGTTTGACAATCTAGACGTCAAGTTTGCTCCTTTCACAACGTCAAGCGGTGAGAAGGTTGAGCTTTCTCACGGACTGTACGGCGCGCTTATGCAATCACCTGAACGTAAAGACAGGCAAAAAGCCTTTTACAGTATGTTCAACGCGTACAAGGATATGATTAATACTATCGCTACTATATATATCGGCAACGTGAAAAAGAACGTGTTTTATTCTCAAGTGCGCAAGTACGAGAATTGCCTAGATAGAGCGACTAGCGGAGAAGACGTATCCATAGACGTTTATTATAGACTATTGGATTGCATCAACGACAATATCCCTCTTTTGCATAGATACTTGCGTTATCGCAGACGCGCGCTTGGGTACAAGACCTTGCAGATGTATGATTTGCACGTGCCTATCACCGGCGGGAACAGCTTGGGAGTAGAATATGAAGAGGCTTGCAAGATTGTCAAAGAGGCGTTAAAGCCTCTTGGCGAAGAGTACGCAGGCTTATTGGACAAAGCCTTCAACGAGGGTTGGATTGACGTATATGAGAATAAAGGCAAGAGAAGCGGAGCGTATAGTTGGGGCTGTTACGGAACTCATCCGTACGTATTGCTAAATTATCAAAAGACCACGCACGATATATTCACTATTGCTCACGAACTCGGACACGCAATGCACACGTATTATTCCAATGCTAATCAAGCCTATCCAAAGGCAGATTACAAGATTTTTGTAGCAGAAGTAGCGTCTACAGTAAATGAAGTTTTGCTTCTCAGGCATTTACTCTCTAAAGCTGAGGGCGAGCAAAAGAAATATCTTTTGTCCTATCTTTTGGATATGTTCCGCACGACGGTATTCCGTCAGACGCAATTTGCGGAATTTGAGTATGAAGCGCACAAAATGGCAGAAGAAGGCAAGCCTATGAGCGCCAGTGAATTATGCGAAGTATATCGCAAACTCAATAGAAAGTACTACGTGACCACAGGCGTAACCAATCATGATTTGATTCAATACGAATGGGCAAGAATACCGCATTTTTACAATGCCTTTTACGTCTACAAATATTCTACGGGACTTATCAGCGCCTTTTGTATTGCCGATAATATTCTCAAGAATGGGGAGCGCGCCGTTTCCGACTACAAGAGATTTCTTAAGGCGGGCGGAAGTATGTCGCCTGTCGAAATACTCAAGTTGGCAGGCGTTGATTTGACGACTGACGAGCCGTATGAGCAGGCTATGGCGATTTTTAAGGATACGATAGTTGAGTTGGAGAAAATGTAAATAGAAAGCGCGTATATTGGCGCGCCTTCCGCTTCTTTTGATACGCATATTTAATATACTTGACTAAATTGTGATTTATATATTATTATAGAAGTCGGAGATAAATATGGCAGAAGATAAAAGACAAAACAATATAAATAGGAGTATGCCTTGCTCAATGGAAGCCGAGCAAGCGGTACTTGGCGCAATCATAAGCGACAACGAAGTAGCTATAAGGATTGTAAGCGACTTGGTTGTCGATGATTTTTATGCGCAAAATCACAGAATAATCTTTGAGCAGATACAAAAGTTAAGCAGGGACAATAAGCCTATAGATATAGTTATGCTTGCAAGCTCGCTCGACAGAGAAGGTTTGCTGGCGCAAATCGGCGGAGTTACCACGCTTGCGGATATGGTTGACAGCATACCGTCTACGGCAAATATAGATTATTACGTCAATATACTCAATATGAACTCTTTGCGCAGACGTCTTATAAGAGAGTGTCGCGGGGTTATTGACAAGAGTTACGTTGAAGAGGACGCGGAAAAGGTCGTAGCTTACGCCGAGTCGCAGATATACAACGTAGCGGAGAAGAAAGATTCGTCGTCGCTACTCCACGTATCCAATACTACGGTCGAAGTAATGGAGAGGATATCCAAGGCATATCAAGAGAACGGCAGTGAGGGCGGATTAAAAGTCGGATTTAGAAATTTGGATGAAGCTACCAACGGTTTCTCACCGGGGCAAATGATAGTACTTGCGGCTCGTCCGGGTTGCGGTAAGACGTCGTTCGTTATGAGTATGGTTGCTAATCTTGCAAGCAAAAAAGACAGCGAAGAAGTTGTCGCCGTATTCAACCTTGAAATGTCTGCGGGAGAACTCGTAATGCGACTTATCTCCAATATTGCAGGTCTTGACTCTAGGGACCTCTTGGGCGGTCTGGAAAATCAAGACAATCTAGACAAAGTTTGGGGCGCGCAGGATATTTTGCAAAAGAGCAATATCTACATTGACGATACTGCAGGTATTACCACAGAACAGATTATGTCCAAGTGCAGAAGACTTAAGATGCAAAAGGGCAGACTTGACCTCGTCGTAATCGACTATTTGCAACTTATTACGCCAAGCGATTCAAATAGAAGTACGTTGGAAAGCGTAAGCAAGATTTCACGCTTTATAAAAATACTTGCAAAAGAACTTAAAGTTCCGGTAATTATCTTGTCGCAGATGTCGAGAGATATTGAGAAGAGAGATGATAAAGAGCCAAAACTATCCGACCTTAGAGATTCGGGAGCAATCGAGCAAGACGCAGATATAGTTGCATTCCTTACCGATGGCGACTTTAACGTTGACGCAGGCAATACTGCTATCAAACTTATGATAGCCAAGCACCGTAACGGTTCGATATGCGATTTGTATTTTGAGTGGGATAAGAGCAAAATGAGATTTAGACCTACTATAGCCCAAAAATTCGCTCCTACAACTAAGAAAACTGACAGCGGAGATGGCGATATGAAGCCTATGGGCGATATAGACATGCCGTTTATTCCCGACGCTCCTGAAGAGGGAGATTTCAGCGTTGGCGGAGTTGACGTGTCGGATCTTTATTAGAATAACTTCCCGCTTGGGTTGAGGTGACGTTATGCTTATATATGAAAGGGAAGTCTTTATAGAATAAATCTATATATAATTGAATATATATAGACTATGAGTTATAATAAAGAAATTCAAAGCAAATTAAAGAACAACTTAGAGGGTATCGGCAATAGTTTTACAATTACGCTTGACAAGGGCTACGCGGTGATAGAAGGTCACAAGGGTATCGTGCAGTTTGACAAAGAGCAAATTGTTGTCAAACTCAAAAAGGGAAGCGCAATTTTCAAGGGCAATGATTTAATTATTGCAAGTTCGCAAAGCAAAGAGTTGGTAATCAAAGGAAACGTCGTAGACGTATCGCTAGAGGGGGTATATAAGCAATGAAAGTATATACCCATATTATTTGTCAGGCAAGAAATTCACAAAGACTGCTCAATAAGTTTTCAGAAAAAAATATCAATATATTCAAGGTAAAAATCCTCGATGACAAAATGTCTTTTCGCATAGAGGATAGTGCTCTTAAACAAGCAAGAGAAATTATGGACAAAATGGCGATTGACTACACTGTCGAAAGCAGAGGCGGAAAGTATCTTGCAGGCAAGATGACGTTGAGATATTTGTCCTTGATTATACCGGCGGTTATTGTAATCGCTATACTTACAGTTCTCACCAGAGTATGTTTTACTGTTGATATAATTGCAGATAACGGAGAGTTGAGAGAACAAATATCTTACATTTTGGCAGAAAATTCAGTCAAGCCCTTTATGTTAAAAGATAAAATCGATACTTCAAAGCTCTCTTATGAGATAAGTAAAAATATAGACGAAATAGGTTTTGCCAACTGTTATTTTGACGGCGCTGTACTCAAAGTCGAAGTCAAAAAAGTCCACGTAAAAGAAGAGCAAGACGTCTATGATGAGATCGTCGCAGACAGAGATTGTATTATCACTAAAGTATTGGTGTATTCGGGAACCGCGCTTGTTAAAGCTGGCGACGTCGTCAAGAAGGGCGACGTGCTGATAGCGGGCTACGTGGATACTATGCCGGAAGATCCTGAAAATGAAGAAAACGAAAGATTTATCGTCAACGCCGACGGATTGGTCTACGGCGAAACTTCTTATACAAAACAACTTGTTCTTACAGCTCAGGTGATTGACAGCGTTCGTACAGGCAAAAGCTATTCTACCACGCAGATTTATTTGTTTGGCAAGGCTATAGGCAAGCAAAAACCTGTAAAGTACGAAGAGTACGAATATACCCAAGAGAGCAAAATATTCGGTAGCGCAATACCCATTAAAGCAGTGACTACTACGTATTACGAAACCGTAAAGCAAGTGGTAGAACTTGATGAACTTGCTATTGACGAGCAAATTTCTTTGGCGTACATCCAGCTGTGGCAAAGTCTTCCGCAGGACGGAAAACTTCTAAACAATTATATATATAAAAAAAAGGTAGACAATTTATACATAATAGATATATACTTAATAGTAGAGGAAAATATTGGTGCAGGAAAGTAAAACGAAAAAGATAAAGATTGACGTGGAGAATATGCAAGACGCTATCGCGCTATTTGGCAATCACGACGAAAACGTTAATTACCTGAGAAAGAAACTCGGTGTCAATATCAATTTGTTTGACAACGCTATAAACGTCGAAGGTGAGGAATTATTTGTAGACAAAGCAGAGAAGTTGCTTACGCTCTTGTTGGATAAGGCGGGAAGCAATGCGATAAATAGATCCTTTATCAG
>CAMWPK010000085.1 GCA_947176115.1 uncultured Clostridia bacterium | reverse complement strand
CGGCATTGTCAGCAAACTCAACTGGCAAGTGTCCCAGGTCTGTAAGCTACGACTTTTCTCTTTCTTAAAGATCAATATGTATATGAACCTCAAGGACAATGCGGACGCAGTATTGCAAAACGCCAATGTTAGGTCTTTATTGGGAGAGGGTAGGACGTCTGCATTTGAGCAAAAACTTCAAGAGGCGCAATTCAACGTGGTAGACGCCGACTCGTCGCAACTGCGCGCAATAGAAATGGCAAAGGCGGGCGAGAGCTTCGTACTGCAAGGACCTCCGGGGACAGGTAAAAGCCAGACTATCACCAACATTATAGCCGAGTGTATGGGCGACGGCAAAAAAGTGCTTTTCGTATCTGAAAAACTTGCCGCTCTTGACGTGGTGTTCAACAAGCTCAAGCAAGCGGGACTTGAAGATTTCTGTCTGCAACTTCACTCCCACAAGGCCAACAAGCGCGACTTTATCCAAGAACTTTGCCGTACTATGCGTCTTAGCAAGAGCGGAGTATCTTCAAAGGCGAGCGAAGAGGAAGACAGACTAAACAAATCGCATATCATATTAGACAATTACGTAGACGTGCTACACCGTCCGAACGACGTGATAGGCAAGTCGCTTTACGAACTTATCCAAGAGGTATGCTCGGACGAGGGGACGGCAAGGATGAATTTCTTTGTCGATGATATAGAGAACAAGGGCGAGAGTTATATAAAATCCGCAGTTGATTTGATAGAAAACTACGCCGAATACACTTCGTCAATTGGCTACGATTACAAGAGCAATCCGTGGTTGGGTTACGTAAACGAAGATAACTCGTATCAACAAAAATTCAAGACGCAGACGTCTTTGGAAAGTCTATCTCAAAAGGTGGCAAAATGCAATATATACTCGCAAAAACTATCTAAAGAATATGGCATTGAGAATATTAAGACTTTGCAAGAATTGGGTTTATATGCCAAGCTATTTGAGTTGATTGGCGCAAGTCAATACGTCAGCGGTAATTTACTCGATAAAAGGACTTTGAGAGGCGTAATTGACAAGGTAATCAAACTAAGACCTCTTGCAGACGAAATAAAGACTGTTGAGGAAGCAATTAAGGTTGATTATAACAGCGGGATATTCCGACTTGACGCTACTCAAGCCAATACCGTTTTGCAAAAGAGCAGTTCGACTTTTTCAAGATTATTTTCAAAAGAATATAAGAACCTTTTGAATAAGATAAAAGAAGATAGAAAAAATGGCAAGGCAAGCTATAAAGATGCGTTGGCGTTGATAAAGCTCTTGATTGAATACAACGACAAGACGTCGCAGTTTGCGAAGTTGGAAGAAAGCGTAAAAGAGAAACTCTCTTCAAATTATTGCGGTGTAAATACCAACTGGCAGACGCTGGATAGAGAACTTGCTACGCTAAGAGATTTGCTTGCCAAGATTAGCGATTTAGGCAATCTTACTCAGATTTTTGACAGCGAAGATTATGCATACGATAGAGAGCAACTTGCAAGCCTTGCAAAGGAAATATCCGACTTGACGGCAAGCGTAGACAGCGAAGCGGTAATAGAGCATTTTGACAGAGCAATATTCGATATTTATTCTACTGAGTTCGATGCCTTGGAGAAAAAACTCAACGGCTGTTTGGCTAGTCTTGACGCTCTAGACAGTTGGACTAGATTTTTGAGCGTATTAAAAGCATTGAATGAGAAAGGCTTGACGGCGTATATCGACGTTGCCGTTAAGGAAGAAGTCTTGCCGAGGGATATGGCGAGGGTATTCAAAAAGATATTCTACAGCCAGTGGATAGACGTCATTATTCAAAGAGAGGAGTTCTTGCGAGTACTGCCAAGAGTTACGCACGACAAGACTGTGGGCATATTCTGCGACAAGGATATGCGCGGTTTTGAAATAAGCAAGGCGAAGGTGAGAGCGACGCTGTCGGCATTGCGTCCCGACTTGAGCCTGATTGCGCCGGGTAGCGCCGTGGCTAATCTTCTCAACGAGGGCGGTAAGAAGCGCAGACAAAAGCCTATAAGAACTTTGATGTCGCAGATAAGAGAACTTGCGCAAAATCTCAAGCCGTGCTTCTTGATGTCACCGCTAAGCGTAAGTACGTTCTTGACACCCGACGTCAAATTCGACGTAGTGGTATTCGACGAGGCTTCGCAGATATTCCCGCAAGACGCAATCGGCGCAATATACAGAGCAAAACAGTTGATAGTCGTAGGCGACAGTAAGCAGATGCCTCCTAGCAATTTCTTTACGTCTGTGGTTGAAGTGGACGATATGGAAGACGACGAGGACGTCAAGGACTTTGAATCAGTGCTAGATTTGTGTTCGACGGTTATGCCACAGCTTAGACTTAAATGGCACTACCGTAGCAGATACGAACAGCTTATTGAATTTTCCAACAGGAATTTCTATGAAGGCGACCTTGTGACTTTCCCATCTTCTAAAATTGACAGAGAGGGCATAGGCGTAGATTTCAAGTTTGTCGAGGGCGGTGTGTTCGACCACAAGAGCCGTACCAACAGAGCGGAGGCGGATTATATCGTCGATCTCGTCTTTGAAAATATCGAGAAGTATCCTGACAGAAGTCTTGGCGTAGTAGCGTTCAGCATATCCCAACAAGACTTGATAGAGCGTCTTTTGGCAAAGAGAAGATTGCAAGATAGCAGATACGAGGAGTTCTTTGCGAGCGATAAAGTTGAGCCCTTCTTCGTCAAGAACTTGGAAACAGTTCAGGGTGATGAGAGAGATACGATAATTTTCAGCGTAGCTTACGGCAAGGACAAAGACGGCAAGATGTCGCAGAACTTCGGACCTATCAATAAAATGGGCGGAGAACGCCGTCTTAACGTAGCCTTTACCAGAGCCAAGCTCAACGTACAACTCGTAGCGTCAGTTCACAGTTACGATATAAATCTCAAGAATTCCAATTCTTTAGGAGCAAGACTTTTGAGAGATTATATCGAGTTCGCGCAGAACGGTTCGACGGACGTCGCAATTGATACGGCGGACAATGAAGATTGTCAAAGTTTTGACTTTGAAATGCAAGTAGCCCAGTTTTTGAGAAGCAAGGGCTATGAGGTTGACGTCAAGATAGGCGCGTCGGCGGGAAGCGTTGACATCGGCGTCAAGGCTTTGGGCGGTGACGATTACGTATTGGCGGTGGAGTGCGACGGCAGGTCGTACAAGAGCGCAAAGAATACCCGTGATAGAGATAGGCTTCGCGCAAGTATCTTGCAAAGAATGGGTTGGCATTATCACAGAGTTTGGGCAATAGATTGGATAAAGAATAATAAGGACGAAAAGGATAGACTTCTCAAAGCCTTGGAAGAGGCTTTGCAAACTCCAAGTTGCGACGCAGTTCAAGACAACAACAGCGTTGACGTCAATCTCGACGATTTTGAGGTTGAGCAGATTAGCGCGGACTTCAAGTTCTCCAATTACTCGACTGCGGATATTCAGCAGGCAAAAAGAGTGAGCAAGGGCGACTATCTCAAATACTTGAGATTGGTTCTTGAAAAAGAAGCTCCGCTTTCCGAAGAACTTTTCTTGAAGAGAACTATACGCGATTTTGACAGAGCGAAAATCACCGACGTTGTTTGGGAGAGGTTCAATAGGTTTACGTCGAGATGCCAAAGCGAGGGTATAGTACGCAAGAACGGCTTTATGTATATCAAGAACAGACCCGTGGAACTTCGCTTGCCCAACGCCGACTTTGTACGCGAAGTAAAATATATCGCGCTCGAAGAACTTGCAGACGGCATGTACAAAGTCATTTGCAAGAATATTACGGTCGATAGAATGGGACTATACCGTATGCTTGCAAAGCTACTTGGCTTCAACAAGTTGGGCGAAGCAATGATTCGCAGGTTTGACGAAGCCTTGGCGCTCCTTAAAGGACGCATTGATATAGAAGGCGAAGAGTTGTCAATCAAGGGATAAGAGAAAAGCTGTTTGCATAATATACGCTTTATGCGAATAAATATTCAAAAATGCTCTTCAAAATGCATAAAATGTATAAATATACATAAAAATGAAAATTTATGCAAAATTTATTGAGATAAAGTATAAAAAACGCGAAAAAAACAAGAATTTGTGTATAAAAATACTTGCATACTCGGCAAATCGGTGTTAGAATAAGAATACATCAAATTTATAAGAGGTTATACAATGAAAAAGAAAGTTTTAATAGCTCTATTGGTAATTGCTATTGTAGGCGCAAGCTGTATGGCATTCGCAGGTTGCGATGGCAATGCAGGAGAGTTCGACAATCTTAACAAGAGTGAAATCAAAGTCGGATACCAGACGGGTACGACAGGACAGTCCTACACAGAGGGTTATGATAATTTAACGCCTAAGGACTATACCAACGCAATGCTTGCCGTGCAAGATATGGTCAACGGCAGAATTGATTACGTCATAACAGACATTGCTCCTGCAAAGTCGATTGCTTCTACAAGAAGTATGAAAAAGAAAGTTAAAGTTATTGACATTGGATTGACTGAAGAGGAGTACTGCTTTGCAATCAACCCCAACGACACCAAGGGTATTAAGGATAAACTTAACAAGTTCTTGAGCGACTATGCCAATGAATTAAAAGAACTTCAAAATAAGTATATCCAAGGCACCAATGAGAAGAAGATTATTTATTCTGCAAAGAATCCTACCAATCCTTTGAAAGTAGCGACAAGCGCAGACTTCCCTCCGTTTGAGAACGTAAGCGGAGATGGTTACGAGGGATTCGACCTTGAAGTTATGGCAATGTTCTGCGAAGAGTACGGATTTGATTTGGTAATCAACAATATGGAATTCGAAGCAATCGTACTTGACGTAAATCAAGGAAAGTCGGATATTGGCGCTGCGGCAATGACTTGGAATGAAGATAGAGCAAAAAGCGTAGTATTCTCTAATTCTTATTATGACGCAACGCAAGTAATTATCTGCTTAAAGGGTGACACTACCTTTAATAATTGCAAGACAAAAGAAGACGTCGAGAAGATATTGAAAATTCTTGCGACGGGCGCAAAAGACGAAACTGTTAGCGGACAAGAGTAATGCCAATAGATTTGAAAGACTCGTGGGAAATATTCCACAATGAATTCGTAGTTAATCGCGGATATACGAGGGTGTTGAGCGGATTGCAAAGCACCCTCATTATTGCCGTCTTGGGACTTATTATCGGTATAGTCTTGGGTACGGCGCTTGCCGTAACAAAGGTTATTCCGCAGAAGAGCAAAAGCGCAAAAGTCTTTTCTCACTTGACGGATATCTACGTCGGACTATTCAGAGGCACGCCTATGGTAGTCCAATTACTTGTAATGTATTACGTGCTTTTCCCCCTCATAGGACTTTCCAAAATACCTGCGCTCACCGTGGCTATCATGGCTTTTGGTATGAACAGCGGGGCGTACGTCTGCGAAATAATGCGTAGCGGTATCTTGTCAGTGGACAAGGGGCAAATGGAGGCAGGCAGAGCATTGGGTATGAGTTACGGCAGAACTATGTTAAAAGTGGTTATACCTCAAGCTGTCAAGAATATACTTCCCACGCTTGGCAATGAATTTATATCCCTTGTCAAGGAAACTTCGGTTGTGTCTTTCATTACGGTAATCGACCTGACAAAATCGTTCCAACAAATCGGTTCGGCTACGTACGAGTACTTTATACCTTACATAGTGCTGGCGCTTTGTTATTTGGTAATAGTGTATATCATTACGCTTATAGTAAAATTGATTGAGAGGAGGATGAGAGCAAGTGACAGAAGATAATCAAGTTATGCCTAAAGAACTTGTCTACGTATCCGACGATATAGTCAACGTGGGCATTGGCGTAGTAATCGACGTGCAGAATATCTACAAGTACTTTGGAGCTCTTAAGGTGCTAAATGGCATCTCCTGCGCAATCAAGAAGGGCGAGAAAGTGGCGATTATAGGACCGTCCGGTAGCGGTAAGAGTACGCTACTGAGATGTATGAACTTGCTTGAAGAGCCTACCTATGGCGAAGTATGGCTTGACGACAGTATCATTACTCCTGTTGATCCGTATCTTCACAAGAATATTCTTATTACGTCCAATACGTATAAAAAGCGTATGGTCGAAGAGATCAAGGCGCAACTTAACAAGGGCGAAAAAGATAAACTCAATTATGAGCAGGCAATCAAAAGCGTAGATTCAATTACGCTTGAAGAACTCTCAGATAAGGTCATTGAGCAAATCAAGCGCGAGGATATGCTCAAAAAACGCGAGGGCTTGGAATTTAACAAGGCAGTCAAGGCTTACCGCGTCAGATACGGCGTCAATATCAACAAGGCAAGACAGCGCGTGGGCATGGTATTCCAGCACTTTAATTTGTTCAACAACTTGACAATATTGCAAAATATGATTCTTTCGCCTGTCGGGCTTAAACTCAAGACTAAGGAAGAAGCTACGCAAAAGGCTTTGAAACTTCTTGAGAGAATAGGTCTTCTTGATAAAAAGGACGAGTACCCGTCTAAGCTCTCCGGCGGTCAAAAGCAGAGGGTAGCCATAGCAAGAGCCTTGGTAATGGACCCTGAAGTAATGCTCTTTGACGAACCTACTTCCGCGCTTGATCCCGAAATGGTCGGCGAGGTGCTTTCGCTTATTAAAGATTTGGCTGACGAAGGTATGAC
>CAMWPK010000084.1 GCA_947176115.1 uncultured Clostridia bacterium | reverse complement strand
ACCTCCCGATAGTTGGTTGGGATAGAAGTCTTTGAAATCGTATAGATTATATTTTTTGAGCAATTCTTTAGCAAACTCCACCTTTTGCGGAGTCTTTTGTTTTTTGATTTCAAGCCCCAAAGTGACGTTGCTCAATATCGTTCTCCAAGGCATAAGTTCGTCTTTTTGCAACATATATCCAGTCAAACCTGAACGGGCGTTGGCTTTTTGCCCGTCTATCAGCACCTCACCCCTAGTGGGAGTGAGAATGCCGGACATAAGCGATAGGATAGTAGTTTTTCCGCATCCACTTGGACCTACGATACCAAGTAACTCGCCCTCGTAGCACTCAAAGGATAAGTCTTGAACTGCAAGCGTTTCGTTTTTAGGCGTATGATAGGTCAGATGGACGTTTTGCATTTGTAAGATTGCTTTCATTTTTACCTCTATTCGTTGAGTATTTTTTGCGCAATGGTGCCGTCGAATATTTTGGAGAACGCAACTTTTTCAGTCATTATTCCCGATTCGATGATAATGTCTTGCAACAAATTAAGATCTTCTTCTTTCATTATCGGCGTAGTTGAATAAGCGTCGATATCTTTATATGCTTGAATTGCGGTAGTAAGAGCATCTTCGCTCGTGCCTATGAAAGACGGAGCAAGTACCTTTGCTACTTCTCGCGCAGTATGAGTATTTACAAAGTCCATTGCCTTGATCAAAGCTCTGGTAAACTTCTCGACCTTATCCGCGTGTTTTTTCATATAGCTACTCGTCGCCATAAAAGCGGTATAAGGCATATCTCCCGCTTGCTCGCCGACTGAAGCTACGATGTAACCCTTTCCTGCGCTTTGCATAGCAGAAGCGGAAGGCTCGAACATAGTGCAGTAATCGCCGGTACCGCCCTCAAATGCGGCTCCGATGAGATCATACTGTACGTCAAAGTTGAGGGTATAATCCTTGCCGTCCACAAGTCCTGCTTTTTTGATAGCGTATTCCAGCGCCATAGCAGGCACACCGCCTTTTCTTCCGCCGATTACGTTCTTGCCCGCCAAGTCCGACCAAGAGAAATTGGCGTTAGGTTGCCTTGCCATAAGGAAAGAACCGTCTTTTTTGGTGAGTTGAGCAAAGATAACAGGGTAGTCCTTTCTTCCCTCATTGGCAATATAATTGCCGCTTCCGGACCCATAAGACCAATGTCCGATTGACCTGCGATTATAGACGTCATACATTTGTCTGCGCCACCGCCGTTGGAAAGTTGTATTTTCAAACCTTCCTCTTCGAAATATCCGCCGTCTATCGCTACGTAAAGCGGAGCGTAGAATACGGAGTGGGTTACTTCAATAAGTTTGATTGTGTTGCCATCGTCTTGATTGCAACCTGCCATACAGCCAAGGCATGTCACCAAAATGACAGCCACGGTAAGTATGATGCAAATAGTTTTTTTCATTTTTACCTCCTAAATTTTGTCAATATATACTATGACACTTGGGCCGGCTCCGTGACAGAAGCTATTTCTATAAGCGTCGTAAATTAAGGTGGAAATTGCGTTTAGTTGCGTATGGAAAGCAAGAGGAAAATTCTAAGTAAAAAAAGTTGAATTTTTTTTTGAAAAACTGTTGACAAACCAAGAAGTATAGCGTAATATGTAAATAACTTAATAGTAATTTCACAAACCGTTGAGAAAGAAGAGTACCTATCGGGAGAGAACTTTACAGAGAGTTGCAGATGGTGAGATGCAACAAGTTGTCGGATAGCGAATGGACTTTTGAGGGCAGAGTAATGTCTGACGGAATCCCCTCGTTAGTGGGAAGATGCGTGATGGCGCATTAGGGTGGCATAAAAACAAGACACTTAAGTCTTGTCCCAATTTCAGGGACAAGGCTAATTTTTTTATAAAAGGTATATAGGAGGGCACTAAAATGGCAAAAATACCGCACAGATTTTATTTGACTGAGGATCAAATGCCTACGCAATGGTACAACCTCAGAGCAGACATGAAAGAACAACCTGAGCCGTTGCTTAATCCCGCTACGGGAAAGCCGGTTGAGGAAAAAGATTTATATCCGATATTCTGCGAAAAACTCGCTCATCAAGAGATGGACAGCACAACTAGATATATAGATATTCCTGAAGAAATCTTGGATATGTATAAGATATACAGACCGTCTCCGCTCTGCAGAGCATACAACTTGGAAAAGGCTCTCGGCACTCCCGCGAAGATTTATTACAAGTTTGAGGGTAACAACACGTCGGGCAGTCATAAACTTAACTCGGCAATTGCTCAAGCGTACTATGCCAAAGAGCAGGGCTTGACGTCGCTCACTACCGAAACGGGCGCAGGTCAATGGGGTACGGCTTTGTCCGAAGCATGCGCTTATTTCGGACTTCCGCTCGATATATTTATGGTAAAGGTATCCTATGAGCAAAAGCCTTTCCGTAAGGCTGTTATGCAAGTATTTGACGGCAACGTAATTCCTTCTCCGTCTACTACTACGCAAGTTGGCAAAAAGATTTTGGCAGATAATCCAAATACGTCCGGTTCGCTAGGTTGCGCAATATCCGAGGCGGTAGAGAAGGCCGTAAGTACGCCAAATTGCAGATACGTGCTAGGTAGCGTACTCAATCAAGTACTTCTTCACCAATCCATCATTGGACTGGAGAGCAAAAAGGCTATGGAAATACTTGGCGAATATCCCGACGTAGTAGTCGGTTGCGCAGGTGGCGGTTCCAACCTCGGCGGACTTATCGCTCCATTTATGCAAGACAAACTTCTTGGCAAGAAAAATACGAGATTCGTTGCAGTCGAGCCTGCTTCCTGTCCGTCGTTTACGAGAGGTAAATACGCTTACGATTTTTGCGATACGGGCAAGATTACTCCTCTTGCAAAGATGTATACGCTTGGTAGCGGATTCATTCCGTCGGCTAATCACGCAGGAGGTTTGAGATACCACGGTATGTCGCCTATACTTTCCAAGCTCTATCACGACGGCTATATGGAAGCGGTGTCTTATGAGCAGACAAAGGTCTTTGAATCGGCTGTACTCTTTGCTAAATGCGAAACCATATTGCCGGCTCCGGAGTCATCTCACGCAATCAAGGGCGCAATAGACGAGGCTTTGAAGTGCAAGGAGAGCGGAGAAGCAAAGACAATTCTCTTTGGATTGACAGGTACGGGCTATTTCGATATGAAAGCGTACTCGGAATATTTAGAGGGCAAGATGACGGATTATATTCCGACCGACGCCGACCTGCAAAAGGGATTCGACTCGCTTCCAAAGTTAAAGTAAAATGGATAGTACTATGCAATTAATTACACCGCCTAATCATATCGGATTCAAAGCGTCAAAACTCTTTGGCGAGAGCGGTAAGATTATCGACGGGGCGGTAGCATATATCGAGCCCAACGGTGGCGGACCTGTCGAAAAGCATACTCATTCGCACAATCACCTCTTTTCGGTAATAGAGGGCGAGGCTAAGATTTTGATAGGGGAGCAGACTGTTATTGTCATGCAAGGCGAAAGTTTTTTGGTTGACGGAAGTATTCCGCATTCAGTATGGAACAATTGCGATACCCAAACAATAATGATTGGCATATCGGTTAAATAAGCTAATAAATAAACTGATTTTTTGATAAAAGCGGGATATACTCTCGCTTTTATTTTATTGTCAAAACCAAGTAAAATGTTGGCAAATATATCAAGATAGGTTGACTGGGTCAAATTTAATAGGTTATAATATACCAGAATGTATGAGAAGTTATGAGATAATTTCTATACTGCCGTCTAAGCGTAAGAAAGTATATAAGGTGGAAAGTCAAGGTGAAGTCTGTATACTCAAAGAATATGAAAGCGCCGAGGATGCAGAAAAAGAAATGCAAATTGCTAATAAAGTAGCTTTGACAGGTTACGCGCCCAAGGTAATAGACCATCAAGACAATTTGGTGTTGTATGAACATATTGAGGGCGAAAATTTTTGTGAAGCATTCCGCTTTGCCACTATGACTGACGACGTTGAGAGTATGGAACTTTTGGCAACTAGGCTGTCGATATTTTTACAAATCATATATTCTTTTACTGAAAAAGCTGTTAGAGAAGTAGACTTCAATAATTATGTAGTCAAGGACGGCAGAGTAGTGGGCGTCGACTTTTTGAAAGTAGACGAGGGGATGCCGTACGAGGACGTGGCAAGCGCAATAGCTTTTGCGTTGATGAACAGCGCGGGACAGTATTACGATAGTTATCATTTCGTGTACAAGTTGTTAGATTGCTTCAAACTTGATATGGTAGACGTCATAAACGAAGTCAAAGCAAGATTAAAAAGGCGCGCAAGTCAAGTAGGCGCAAAAGACGATATTGATATTGATATGCTCTTAGAAGGGCTAGTAAATTTTGACAAAAAAGGAGTAGATTGGCGCAAGTTGGTCTAATTCTAAATTTAGGAGGTATGTATAATGAAATTTGCAGAAAGATTAAAGGAACAAAGACTTATCAACGGTTACAACCAAGAATACTTGGCTAAGTACATGCAGGTATCGCAAGTTTCTATAAGTAACTGGGAGAGAGGAGTAAAGGAGCCGAGCTATCAAGCATTGGTAGATTTGAGCAACTTGTTTGGAAAGACTACGGATTATATGCTAGGTCTTAAAGATGACGACAGCAAGAATATATAATTCTTAATACGTTTTTTCTGCTAGTATGTCAATCGGCTCGCTTCAAATTCAGATAGCGGGCCGATTACTTTTTTTTTGCCTATAAATATTCTTGAGCGATGGTGAAAAATATGTTATACCTCATAAAGTTTGTTATACATACGTTTCGCCTCTTTAGTCATATTGCCGTCTTCGTCATAGACCGTTAGTTTTTCGACGTCCAAGGAGTGCTTACCGCATTTTTTGCAGGTGAGGACGAACGTATCGGCTTTCTTTGAAATCTTTGGGTATATCAGCGTTAAAGTCTTAGGTATGAGTTTGTTTTGCGAGCAATAAGTTATTACTTCCGCCATACGCGTAGTCTTATGAATTATATAAAAAGCTCCGCCGAATTTAAGTATCTTTGACGCGCTAGCAATTATATCCTCAAGAGTACACGCGCTTTCGTGTCGCGATAGCGCAACTTGTCGGCTTTCTCGCTTTTCACCGCTTTGGGAAGAAAAGTATGGCGGATTGCAAACAACTACCTGAACGCTTTCTTTGCCGAGTATATTTGGCGCGTTGGCAATATCGTCGTTAATGATATTGACTTTATCTTGCAAATTATTGAGTTTGACGTTTTGCTCAGCTAGGCTTGCTACGTCGCTTTGCAGTTCTATACCTATTACTTTTTCGCAAGGCGTCTTTGCTGTGAGCAGTAGAGATATTACACCGTTACCGCAACCGAAATCGACTATTGTATCTCCGCGCTTGCATTTTACCGTATTGGCAAGAAGTACCGCGTCGGAAGTGAAGCAATAACCGTCTACGTATTGCATAATTTTAAGTCCGTTGCATTGCAAATCGTCAAGTCTTAAGTCGTCCATATCTAAATATTACTATAAAAATATACGTTAAGTCAAAATAAAATGAAAAATGTATTTACAAAAAGTAAATAATTGGATAGAATAATAATATAAACCAACAGGAGGTAGCGATATGAAATACGTTTGTAGCGTTTGCGGATGGGAATATGATGAGGAAGTAGGTAGCGAAGAACTCGGCATAGCTCCGGGCACCAAATGGGCAGATATCGAAGAAGATTTTTCTTGTCCGTTATGCGGAGTAGGAAAAGACGATTTTTCGCAAGAATGATTATCCAAATCAAATTGGGTTGACGAAATCTTAAAGATACGGGCTGAAGAAGCTCGTATTTTTATATATGATTCTTGACAATCAAAGCGCGTAAATGATAAACTAACATTATATAAATATAAGTCCAAAGGAAACATATGAAAGAGAAACTTGCAAAATTGACAGAGATGTTGCTTGACACAGGCAAGCGCAACAATCTTATTAATTTTAGGGACAATAAGAGCAATACGTTAGAAGTAGTTTATCCCGATTTCAACACGCTTTTTCACAAGGCGGACGGCAACGTTGTCTTTGAAGTATTCGACCCGCAAATTGACGTAGACGAATTTGACGAGAGAATTAGCGAGAGCAAACTCAAAGAAAAGTTGAAGGATAAATCGCAATATATAGATAATTACACCAAGAAGATAAAAAAGGCAAGTCAGATTCTTGTCTACAACAAAGATGTCACGCCAATCAAGGCGATGCGTAGCGTAGAAAAGAGGGCAAAGACTGCCATTGAAGAAACAGGCGTCAACATCGCATATATGGCTTTCGGCTTCATAACTTGGTATGAAGAGCAATATCCCGACGTGAAGTATGACGCGCCGATACTGCTTGCGCCGATAAGTTTGTCAAAATCGTCTAGCGTTGAGCCATACCGCATTAAAGTGACGGGCGACGATATGATACTCAATCCCACTTTTGCGTACAAGTTGCTAAGCGATTACAAGATAGAACTTCCTGAGTATGACGACGAGGGAATAGACGAGTATTTGCAAAAAATCGACGTCATTGTCAGCAAACTCAAATGGCAAGTGTCCAAGGTATGTAAGATAGGACTTTTCTCTTTCTTAAAGATCAATATGTATATGGACCTCAAGGACAATGCGGACGCAGTATTGCAAAACGCCAATGTTAGGTCTTTAT
>CAMWPK010000083.1 GCA_947176115.1 uncultured Clostridia bacterium | reverse complement strand
ATGTCAACTTTTGTTTACATTGAGCCAATATTATTCTATTATATGTAAACTTTGCCTTACATCTAGCCAAATTTTATCTATATTGTAATGTCAATGAAATTATCCACAATTTGGCATTGCTTTGGTTGACTAAATAACTTATTAAATTATAAAATATATAAGTATATTATGAAAACCATTCTTAAGTATTATCGCAAATATTGGTATTTGATAATTATCTCGCTTGCATTTTTGACAGGCGAGGCTATTTGTGAATTGCAATTGCCAAGTTATATGTCAGGTTTGCTAAACGACGGCGTGGGAGCGTCGGATATGGCGGTAATATGGAGTTACGGCTGGAAGATGATATTATTAAGTCTGACTGCTTGCGTGTGCGCCGTGACAGTTGGTTTTTTATCCTCATTGATAGGGGCAAAGGTTTCTAGAGATTTGCGTTTTGACGTGTTTTCTAAAGTAATGAATTTTGCAGGCGAGGAATACAATAAGTTTTCCGTTTCGTCGCTAATCACCAGAAGTACCAATGATATTAACCAAATCCAGATGCTTACTATTATTACCTTGAGATTGGTAATGTTTGCGCCTATTATGGGCATAGGCGGTAGCATTATGGCGGTTGAGTATTCGGGCGGTATCAGTTCGCTTGCTTGGGTAATAGTAGTGGCTATTGCGGTGATAGTCGTAATGATTGCGCTTGCCTTGACGATAGTTCAACCAAAGTTTACCAAGATGCAAAAGCAGATAGACAAGGTCAACCAAATAGCAGGCGACGAACTGAGCGGAATGATGGTAATAAGAGCTTTTAATACGCAAAAGCACGAAGAGGAGCGCTTTGACAAAGCCAACAGCGAGTTGACGCGCACGTCGCTTTTTACATCAAGGCTTATGGCTATTCTTATTCCTATTATGACGATTGCAATGAATGGCATTATGCTCATGATAGTTTGGATATTTGCCCAGCATATTGAAGACTTTTCTCAAATTGCCAATATGGTGGCATTTATGCAATACGCCTTACAAGTCATAATGTCATTTATGATAATATCAATGATATTCCTCATATTGCCAAGAGCAAGGGTGTCTATCGGCAGAGTAAGCGAAGTGCTGGATACTCCGATATCTATTAAAAACGCGCAAGGCAAGGATATGCCTACAGGCGAGAGATTCAAGGGCGACGTCAAGTTTGAGGACGTCAGTTACGGGTACGGCGGAGGCGCGCTTGCAGTGGAGAATATTACGTTCGAGGCAAAGAGCGGACAAGTTACTGCCTTGATTGGGTCTACAGGAAGCGGTAAGTCTACCGTGGTATCGCTTTTGCCAAGGCTTATGGATGTGACGAGCGGAAAGATTACAATCGACGGAGTAGATATAAGAGATATCAATATCAAAGATTTACGCAATAATATTGGTTTTGTTCCGCAAAAGAATATCTTGTTTTCGGGAGATATAGCTTCCAACGTAGGGTACGGGTTGGAAAACGCAAATCAAGACGACTTGCAAAAGGCGGTGGATATTGCTCAAGCAAGCGAATTTATAAATATTGACGAAAAAGGTTTTGAAAGGGAAATTTCTCAAGGCGGAACCAACGTCTCCGGCGGACAGAAACAACGTCTTGCAATTGCCAGAGCCATAAGCAAAAAGGCTCCGATATACGTCTTTGACGATTCTTTCTCCGCGCTTGACTTCAAGACAGACGCCAAACTTAGGCAGGCTTTGGCGGAAGAAATGGGCGACGCTTGCGTAATAATTGTCGCTCAACGCGTAGGTACGATTAAGAATGCTGACAACATAATTGTTCTTGACGACGGAAAAATAGTGGGAGAGGGAAAGCACCAAGACTTGCTCAAGACGTGCAAGACCTATTTGGACATAGCCACGTCGCAATTATCGGAGGAGGAATTGAGTTTATGAGTAATACGACAAGACCTCCAAAAGGACCTATGGGCGTCGGCATGAGAATGGGAGGCGGAGAAAAGGCAAAAGATTTCAAGGGTACTTCGGCAAAATTGTTGAAGTACATGCGTAGCGATATACTTGTTATTATAATTGCCTTTATCTTAGCTATCGGCGGAGTTGTAGCGACGATAACCGTGCCCGACGTATTGAGCGGAGCGACAGACGTATTGGTAGAAGGCGCAATGAAAAAGACTGTCTACAAAACGGTTGTGCCGATGCTTAAGTTCGATGACAAAACGTTGACGATTATGGAATCTTCGCCGTATTGTTATTTTTCGATTGGCGATATACGCAATATATTAAATGACGATAGCGAAGATTCAAGCGATATGTCGGAGCAGATACCTCAAGGAGTAAAGGACGCTTTGCAATCAATGCCGTCTAATGACGATATAGACGGTATCAAGCTCGGCGCGCTTGCCTATGCAAGTAAGAATTCCAATACGATAGGCGAGTTTATTGACAAATTGGGAATCGACGCGTCGGTATTTCTATCTAAAGTACCTGAGGCATATCGCGACCAAGTTAAAAGCGTATCCTTTGACGAAAAGCCGGAAATTGACTTTGACGCAATCGCAAAGATTGCCCTTAAGTTGATTTTGCTTGTGGTTTCAAGCGGAATCATGGCGTATCTGCAAGGTTTCTTGCTCTCCGGAGTAGCTCAAAAGATATCATATAGATTTAGACGCGATCTCAATGAGAAGATTGATAAATTGCCACTTAAGTTCTACGACAAGACTACCAACGGTGAAGTAATGAGCCTTATCACCAACGATATAGACACGATAGCTACTTCTTTGAATCAAAGTATGTCGCAACTTCTCACGTCGGTGACTACGGTAATAGGCGTATTGATAATGATGCTCAAAATCAGTCCGCTCATGACGTTGATAGCAGTTGTCAGCGTTCCTATTATGCTTGTCATAGCAATGATAATAATTAAGAATTCTCAAAAGTATTTCAAAAGACAGCAAGAATATCTCGGACACGTCAACGGGCAAATCGAAGAGATGTTTTCCGGACAGAACGTAGTAAAACTTTTCAACGGCGAAGAAAAGAGTATTGAAGAGTTCAAAAAATATAATGACGAATTGTATTCTTCGGCTTGGACGTCGCAGTTTTTCTCGGGACTTATGCAACCTACGGCAAAAGTCATAGGCAATTTGAGTTTTGTCGGCGTATGTATCCTAGGCGGATACTTAGTCGTGAAAGGACCGCTGGGCGTGGGTAATATTCAGGCTTTCGTGCAGTACGTCAAGCAGTTTAATCAACCCATTACACAGCTTGCAAGCGTAGCTAATACTTTCCAATCTACTATGGCGGCGGCGGAAAGAGTATTCGCATTCCTTGAAGAAGAGGAAGAGCAAGAGAGCGGACAACTTACTGTGGAAAGAATAAACGGCGACGTTGACTTTGAACACGTTAAGTTCGGATATTCGGATGATAAAATAATTATCAACGATTTCACAAGCCACGTAAAAAGCGGTCAGAGAGTGGCGATAGTAGGTCCTACGGGCGCAGGCAAGACGACTATAGTCAAATTGCTCATGAGATATTACGACGTGAATTCGGGAGATATATTCGTAGACGGTAAGAATATAAAAGACTATTCGCGCGCGGGCTTGCGTAAACATATAGGCATGGTATTGCAAGATACTTGGCTATACAATGATACGATTATGGAAAATATCCGTTACGGCAGACTTGACGCAACGGACGAAGAGGTCATACGCGCATCAAAACTTGCGTGCGCCGACCACTTCATACAGATTTTGCCCAACGGTTACAACTTTGTCATAGACGCAGACGCAAGCAATATCTCTCAAGGACAAAAACAACTCTTGACTATTGCAAGAGCAATACTTGCCGATTGCGAGATTATGATACTTGACGAGGCTACCAGCTTGGTTGATACCCGTACCGAGATGCTTATACAACAGGCTATGAATACTTTGATGCAAGGCAGGACGAGCTTTGTCATAGCCCACAGATTATCCACAATAAAAGACGCCGACAATATCTTGGTACTCAAAGACGGCGATATAGTTGAGCAGGGCAGGCATGAGGAGTTGCTTGCAAAAGGCGGTTTCTATGCTGAATTGTACAACGCTCAATTTTTGGGTATAAGCATCGATGAGATTGACAAAACGTTGAATAGCAAGAATTTGTAAAATTTTCAAAAGGGTATTGCAATTTGGTTTTTTTAATGCTAAACTGTAATTGCTATACAAATTGACTATATCTAATGTACGACCTTTTATAAACTTTACCGAAAGACTGCCATATGGCAGTCTTTTGGTTTGAATTTTTGTGTAAAAACTACATAATTTTTGTAAAGTAAAATAATTTTTGATATTGCTTTCTCTTCAAAAGTCGTATATACTATAGAAAAGGAGGTGAGCAAATGTTGTTGGCTAGCAATGGATTGACCTTTTGGCAAGAAATTGGAATTGCCTTTAGCGACATAGGCATAATACCTGCGATACTTCTCATTTTGGGAACGATTTTTATTATCGTTGAGATATTCCAACCGGGTTTTGGATTTTTTGGAATATGCGGTATAATTCTCGTACTTGCAGGTATGGCGGTAAGGCTGTTTATGAGCAAGCGAGGTTCGCTCATAGTACAGTTCTTTGTAATGCTTATATGCGTAGCTGTCGTAGTATGCGTTGCGCTTTTGATAATGTTGCGCTCGCTTAAAAAGGGCAAACTGTCGCGTACCGGACTTGTGCAGAAGACTCTTGCAGTATCTGAAGGAATAACCGGCGGTACGGAGGACTTTTCGCAGTTGCTCGGTAAAGTCGGCGTATCGACTTCCGTTTTGCGCCCAAGCGGTAACGCAGTAATCGACGGCAAACTATACAGCGTCGTATCTCAGTCTGCTCTAATAGAGAAAGGCAAGGATATAGAGGTAATTGCCGTAGAAGGAGTAAAAATCACTGTAAAAGAATATTCTTTGGCTAAAGAAGCGACGGTATAATTACCAAGTTTAATGACTTAATTAATAATATCAGAGTAAGCGAAGAGTATATAATTAAATTGAAATAAAAATATATAAATAAAAAGGAGTAAAAAATGGCTATAATGACATTGGCGCTTAGCGTGGCAGGCATTACGGCAATAGTCGTAGCAGTCGTCCTGCTTGTATTGCTAGCAATTATTTTCAGTCTTTTGCCTATCAGAATTTGGTTTAGAGCGCTCGTATCGGGTGTGAAAATCTCAATGACTAGGCTCATCGGTATGAGATGGAGAGGTATTAAAGTAATTCCTCTTGTCGATGCGTACATCTCTGCAAAGAAAGCGGGACTTGACATCTCCATTGACGAATTGGAAAGTCACGTGCTTGCAAGAGGCGACGTAATCAAAGTTGTCAACGCTTTGATTTCCGCGCACTCGGCAAATATGGAATTGACGGCAGAAACCGCAAGAGCAATCGACCTTGCAGGTAGAGACGTACTCAATGCAGTTAAAGTGTCGGTTAATCCAAAGGTAATCGAAACTCCTGCAATATCGGCAATAGCAAAAAACGGTATTGAATTAAGAGTTAAGGCAAGAGTAACTGTGAGAGCAAATATCACCAGACTTATTGGTGGCGCAGGCGAGGATACTATCATTGCCCGTATAGGCGAAGGCATTGTCACGACGGTAGGCTCGGCAGAGTCGCACAAGGACGTGCTTGAAAATCCTGACGCAATCTCTAAGACGGTGCTTAACAAAGGTCTTGACAGCGGTACGGCATATGAAATACTTTCAATTGATATAGCAGATATCGACGTCGGCAGAAATATCGGCGCACAACTTCAGATGGATCAAGCTGAGGCCGATAAGAGAATCGCAGAGGCAAAAGCCGAAGAAAGACGCGCTATGGCTGTCGCTTTAGAGCAGGAAATGAAGGCAAAGACCCAAGAAATGAAAGCTCTCGTTATCGAGGCGGAATCTCAAGTTCCAAAGGCTATGGCTCAGGCTTTGCAAAAAGGCAAACTCGGCGTAATGGACTATTACAATATGCAAAACGTAATGGCGGATACCAATATGCGTAACGCTATAGGCGGAGTAGAAGAGTCCAGCGAAGTAAATAAGAAGGAAAAGAAATAATGTTCTTTATTGTTTTAGGCGTAATAGTAGCCATTGGCGCAATAGCGGTAATCGGTGAAAGCGCTAAAAAGGCTAAACAAAATAAGCAAAAGCAAGATGCGGAAAGGGCAATGAAGTTGCTTGACAGTAAGGACGAGTTCAAAAAGTTTTTGGACTATGACAATTCGTCTAAGCCGGTAAGTCATTCTCAACAGCCTGCGAACTTCTCGCAACCTCAACATACTGCGCAATCTACTCAGAGCGCAAGTACGTCGCAGAATAATACTGCAAAACAGCAAATGATGACAGAACTTCAACAGCGACTTGTCGAGTTGAAACGTAATCAAGCGCTACGTAATGAGGTAAAGGCAAAAGAAGTTATAGTTACTTCATCGCATCATGACAATCATTGCGACGTTTCTCATCACGAGAGCAAGGATAAGTACAGAGTTGAGTACGTACCTACGATGCACAGTATAAGCGGTAAGTCTACAGAAGGTTGCGAAGACAGCTACAATCTTAGATATGTCAAACTCGATGAGGACGAAGCAAAGAAACTTGAGCTTACACCCCTTCAAAAGGCAATAGTCTACGGAGAAATTCTCAACGAGCCTGCTTTCAAAAGAGGGTATAGAACAAATAGGTTGAGATAACTCAAAACGACTTAAAATAAAGCGTATCTCCAAAAGAGATACGC
>CAMWPK010000082.1 GCA_947176115.1 uncultured Clostridia bacterium | reverse complement strand
TCTTCCGTCCGATAAGGTCGTAGGATTGTCGAAACTCGCAAGAACAGTAGAAGTATTTGCGCGCAGATTGCAATTGCAAGAAAGGCTTACAAATGAGGTAGCCGACGCCGTCATGGACAATCTCAACGCCAAAGCCGTGATAGTTCTGTGCGAAGCTGAACATACTTGTATGACTGCAAGGGGTATTAGAAAAATCGGTTCAAAGACGGCTACTTTTGCAAAGCGTGGCGAAGTGGAAAGCGCGCAAATGGATACGCTAATAAGATTGATGACGGTGTGATATGAAAATCGGTAACAAAACCTTTGAAAGCGGAACGCATATTATGGCGATAATCAATCTCACTCCCGACTCTTTCTATGACAAGTCAAGGACGGCTGTCGAAGAACTATTACCGCGCGTACGCAAAGCCATTGACGAAGGCGCAGAAGTGATAGATATAGGCGGACAATCAACGCGTCCCAATCATATTCCGATTGGCGCAGAGGAAGAATGGCAACGCTTAGAGCAACCAATCAAGCTCATAAAATCCAATTTTGATATTCCCCTATCCGTAGATACGTACTATCCATACGTTGCTGAAAAAGCCTTGCAAAATGGCGCGGATATGATAAACGATATTTGGGGATTGCAATATGAAGATAGAGGCGAAATGGCAAGAATAATTGCAAAATACGACGCGTCAGTGTGCATAATGCAAAACCAAAACCGTATATCGCCCAATGATACTCTTTGGGAAGATATATACGGCTTTTTGCAAAAGAGTATCGATATTGCAAATCAAGCGGGTATTGACAAAGACAAAATCGTACTTGACGGCGGAATAGGCTTTGGCAAAACCAAAGAGCAAAACTTTGAAGTAGTAGACGGATATTCCAACTTGCATAGATTTGGCTACCCCTTGCTTCTGGGAACTTCGCGCAAGTCTATGTTTGGCGGTGACGTAGCCGATAGGCTTTCCCCCACGCTAAAAACGACAAGGCAAGCCGTAAAGCAAAACGTATTATTTGTAAGAGTACACGACGTAAAAGAAAATATGCAAACCATAATTGCCGAAACTCACAAAAAAATATGAGGTAAAACATATGAGCAGTATAGATATTCACAACTTAAAAGTAACGGCTTGCCACGGCGTACTTCCCGAAGAAAAAATCAACCGTCAGCCATTTTATTTTGACGTAAGTATGCAATACGACTTTGCAAAATCAGCAAAAGAAGATAATCTATCTCTTACGCTCAACTATGACAAGATTATGCACGAGGTGAGCGATTTTTGCAAAGACAATACTTTTGATCTGATAGAAACGCTATGCCACCGCACGGCAATTATGCTAATGCGCAATTACCCAATCAAAAGCGTAAGCGTAACGGTCAAAAAACCTCAAGCTCCCGTGTCGCTCCCATTTGACAACGTATCGGTATCTACAACTTTGACGAGAACTGCGGTACTACTCTCTCTCGGCAGTAATATGGGAGATAGACAGGCTTACCTTGAAATGGCAATAAAACGACTTGAAGAACATAATGATATTACTGTCAAAAAAGTATCTTCTCCCTATGAAAACGCTCCTTACGGCGGTGTGGCAAAGTTGCCGTTCATAAATATGGCAGTAGAAATCTCTACCTATCTTTCGCCGTATGAGTTGCTTGAATATCTTCACTTGATTGAAAGAGAGGCAAAAAGAGATAGAAGCGTGCGTTGGGGCGATAGAACTTTAGATATGGATATAATATTTTATGGAGATAAAGCGTTGGATGACGATACGCTCACAATCCCCCACCCTGATTATCAAAATAGAGATTTCGTAATTATCCCCCTTAAAGAAATTGCGCCAAACTTTGTATGTCCGCTAAGTAGGAAAAGAATTAGCGAACTATAATCCAATACTAAATTAAAAACACCTTTTCAGGTGTTTTTATCAATATAAATCTTATTTTTCCTCTAGACAACTTAAGAATCATGGTTATCAAAGAGAATTGAGAATATCAAGCAATATATCCATCGCCATTTCGGCTTTGTCGGCAGTAGTGTTGAGGTGACGGTATACTTCGCGATACTTAAAAATAGATTTGAAGTCATCGCCTTCAAAAAGACTTGACAAGGCTTTGTAATATCTTGCGCCTACTTCGTTTTCTAGGCTTTTGACGTTGAAGGCTTCTTCCTTAGCGACGTTCTTATGTTTTTCCATACTCCCGACCGCTTTTTCGATATGCTCGGCAATATCGCAAAGTATGGCTACCATTTTTGTCATATCCTCGTTTGGCTCTATCTTAAAGAATCGCATTTCGTCAATGGAATTCTTAGCGTAATCAAGCACTTCGTCAAGTTGACCGGACAAATCAAAGATATCATTACGCTCCATCGGCGTAATAAAGGTAGCGTTGAGCTCGTTGACAAGATCGCGTCTTGCAATATCCCCTTCGTCCTCTATGGCAATTACCATATCGCCATAACTCTCGTGTTCAGGATCTCCTACTGAAATGCAGTATTTGTAAAGCGCGTCTAAGCCCCTGCGCATTATTTCGCATTGATGCGTTAGAAGTTGAAAAAAGTTTACTTTCTTTCTGAAGATTTTCATTGTCAATCTCCTTTTATGATTTATTATTTAAGCAGTCTGCAAAAATATGGCTTTGAGTATCAAGCATATCAATGCCCCTACGCACATAGCAATAGGAAAGGTTACTATCCAATTGGTGAATATCTTTTTTACCCTCGTCCAATGCACACCGCTGATACGCTCGGATATTCCCACGCCTATTATGCTTGAAGATACTACTTGCCCCGTGCTGACCGGAATACCCGTGAAAGAGCAAGTCAACGCAACTGTTGCCGTAGCAAGTTGAGCCGTATAAGACTGTATCGTGCCCATACGATATATCTTTTTGCCAACCGAATATATGAGTTTGTACCCTCCGAATAGAAGTCCAAGCATAATCACGAATGACAGGATAGCAACTATCCAAAAATCAAATTGATAAGTGTCAATACTTATCCCCTCTTGTCCGCTACACAGTACCATGGCAAGCAAAAATATTCCCATAGACTTCTGCACATTGTTGATAGAAATGGACGTACTGAGAACCGTTACGTTGAAGACTTGTAAGGCTTTGAAAACTTTCTTTACTCTTCTGTCCATTCTTCGGCAAATAGCGATAAACAACTTATCCATAAGATAACCAACGACTATGCACATTACCGGGGTAAGAAATACCATAAGAATAACTTTAAGACCTACCGCAGACCAATCTACGCCGTTAAAATTAAAAGACACCAATCCCGCTCCGACAAGTCCGCCCAGCAAGGTATGCGATGTAGAATTTGGCAAGGAAGTAAATACGCAAATAACTGACCATATCAAAGTGGCAAGCATAGTAGACAATAAAAATATAAAACCTGCCTTTTGCGATAAGCCGTCGAATGCGTCGCTCTTGATAAGCGAGCCAACCGTGCGCGCAACGCTCGTATTGCCAATCCAACAGCATATTACGAGTGGCGCAATAAACTTGACGACGCCGGCAATAACGATTGCGTAAATAGGTTTGATAGCGCGTGTCGCAACGCAAGTAGCGACGGCATTTGCTCCGTCGGAAAACCCCATATAAAAGGTATAAGCTATTGCGAATATAAAAATTACTATTACGTACGCGTTCATCTAATTTACTGCAATTTTAAGTTATTTTTTATATTATATAATATTATATTACTATACGCCTACTGATAATATCAATAGAATTTATAATTTTTTTATGGACTTTTTAGTGTGTTAGACGAAATGACGTCATTTTGCTCGTTGCGTAAGCAACCAACATTCTGTGCATGTTGGTATATTCTGTAATGACAGTTAGATACTTATCGGGTTCTCCGTCGCCTCCCTCGATAATTATATCGTCGGTGCCGGGGGTTTCTTCATACGAGCCGGTGCCGTCTTCTTGACCGTTAATCTTAAGATATAGGTCATTAAAAAACTCTCCTACGTTGCCAAGACTTGGTTGAGATATCCACCAATTAAAAATCTTCTTGGTGTCTTGCCTGAAGCCTTCAGGTATGGGATAGGCTTCTACGTTTTCAAAGTACGTTTCGTCATACTTGATTATCTCATAGACGTAACTCATAGCGTATATATATCCGCAATATTTCAAAAATGCGTCGCCACTGTTTAACAAAACGTAAGCGCCGACGAGATTAGCCTCGTATTCCCTCATAACTCCCTTGGTATGCGCGAATTCGTGCGCTATCGTGTGCGCCCTATCTACGATAGGCATATCCCTGTTATACCCCGGCTCGCAAGTTGGCAAAAATGTAATGCCTGCAATTCTATTGAGCGTCATAACACCGCTGGATATAATAGGCTTTGCTTTAGGCGTATAGTCGTAATAATACTCGTCCGTTAAGACATTATCCACCGCTTGGCGAATTTTTTCGTTGAGCTCTTTTTCGCCGTACGGCGATACGACGCTTCCATCGTCGTTATACTTGCCAATCTCTTGATAACAAGCGTTTAAGTCGTCTACAAGCGTAACAAAAGATTTAAGCGCAAGGTCTTTACTTATTTCCCCTTCATAGGTTTCAACAGGCGCCACTTCTCTATTGTAAGCAAAGCCTGCCGTAAATATATAAAGATTGGCAATACACACGCACACTATCAAGAGCGCAAGCATAATTCGATTGGATAAAACCTTTTTCTTTTTGCAAAAGAATACAATCGCAGATATTATGCTTGCAATCGCCAACAGTATCGCAATCGTAACTAGTATTTCAAATATATTTACGGACGTAACGGAATAAAAGCGACCTGCCACTGCTTGGTAAGCGTTGACTAAACGACTGCATACAAATTCGCATATAGCTTGGTTGGTACGCAAAATCAACAACATAATAAGCAAAAAGAATAATACGGCAAGCGTGATTACCATTGCCAAAGTACCCTTGCTTATCTTACGAGTTTTTGCGCTATTCTTAGACATATTCTATTCTTCCTCTAGGTATTTATCTTGCTTCAAAAGAGTAAATATTTTGTCTGAGAAATCTTCGTACATATCTTCGTCAACAAGTTGGCAAGAATCAAAGTCATTAAGTACGTAATTCTGCAGGTAATCTTTGCGAATAGTTATCTTACTGCCGTCTACGAACACACATTCGTACGTTATAGATCCTCCGTCCATAGCCTTGCCTTTGATATCGTCGTTGAAACAAGCGTCTTTTTGGAAAGTAGTCCAAGCCTCCAACACTTGGGACAAAACCTCATCCACCTCTTGGCTCTCGCCCTTCTTGATAGAATAAACTTGAATGGGCGGATAAGAGGGATAATATCTCATTATTACTTCAGACACGTTGTCAAAGGAAAAATCACGCGTCTTAAGATATTCATTACTCAACTGCGAGGGCGTATTTTTGCAAGCCGTAGCAAATAACGCAACAATCAATACAACGCATAAAACTAAAAATACTTTAACGCTTTTTCTTTTCATATTATCTTCCTCCTTTTGTTTTATAATATCATACTAAAGCGCAAAAATCAATGCGTATCAATTAAATATATTCGTAACTACAAGGGCTTAAGTTGCATAAAATGTATTGGCTGAAAAGCCATAATTCACTACCAAGGAGAAATTATATGTTCTGTAACTCATGGTGCAACAATAATAGCACTAACTTTAACAACAATTCATGCGGTTGCAACTCTTGCGGTTGTAACAACAACCGTAGCGGACGCAACGGCAACTCAAATAACGGTTGCGGTTGTGGCAATAGCTGTGGTTGTAATAACGGCTGTGGCTGTAACAACAATCGTAGCTGGAACAACGGCTGTGGCTGTAACAACTCTTGCGGTTGTAGACAACGTAGCAACGGAGGTTGCGGTTGGTATACCTGCCCTTGCTCATGCAGTAATAACAATTTTTTTTGGACTTCGTCGACAGTGACTAACCAAGTACCGCCGACAACTCCAACTGTAAATCTTGGTTACTTTACCAATCCTAGCGCTACGGCAATTGCGACCGGCGCTACGATCCCCCTTTCTTTGACTAGGCAAATTGGTCAGCAAATTACTTCCAGCGGTAGCGGAGCGCTCTTGCCTACAGGAGTGTATGAGGTAAGTTATTCCTTAAGCGGTACTCCTGCTGTTACCCCGACTACCCCGCCTGAAACCGTCAGCGTAGGTATCAAGCTCAACGGCGTAACTCTCCCAATCTTCACACAATCGGCAAGCGCAACGTCAACTACTAGCCCTTACAACATTTCGTCGCACGGCATAATCGACGTCACCGCGCCTAATAGCATCCTTACTCTTGCCAATTTGGGAGCAGAATCGCAAAATTATACCGACGTCAACCTCGTCATAAGAAAAATATAAACCCCTATAAATTAAGAGGAGCGTATCGAAAGATATGCTCCTTTTTTGTTATCTAAAGCGTAGTCTAGAGATCTTTATCCATTTGAGATTTCTCCGCTTCACTGCGAACATTATATTACTTGTTCGGCGAGAAGAGAGATAAGCAAAAGATAAAATAGCGAATTTTTTGTCAAGATAATTTTTGGCGAGAAACGTCGTACTGGATGTACGTCGATTTGAGCCAAACATTCTACAACAATATGCACAGCACTCCGCCCTTGCCCTCGTTGACAATTCTCGTAACCGTCTTGCGAAGTTTACCGCGTACGTCTTCAGGCATAGCCATGAGCTTGTTATTAAGACCTTCTTTTGCTATTACGTTGAGAGTCTTGCCAAACATATTGGTATCCCAAATTCCTTGACCGTCCTCGCCAAACTCCTCAAGCC
>CAMWPK010000081.1 GCA_947176115.1 uncultured Clostridia bacterium | reverse complement strand
GTATACCTTTAAGCGGTTGAGATTTCTCCACTGCGGTCGAAATGACATTCTCATTTTGTCACCTTGAGCGCAGTCGAAAGGTCTTTCGACATGCGATTTTTGTCGAACTTCAACAGGTGTTGAAATCTTCCAAATAAAGTATACTTTTACTGACCCTAACGTCTTGCAAATTTTTAATGCGTGAAGTATAATGTAATTGAGAAAATATGCCTTTTCAGGCTATTACAAGAAAAGTATACTTTTTTTGGAAATAATAAAGAGATTTTCTAAAATGTAGACAATTTTGGGGTAAAATGAAAACCACGCAATTTTTGCGTGGTTTTTAGTAAATATTTTAATCGGTTGAGATTTCTCCATTCCGCTACGCTTCAGTCGAAATGACGTATAGATTCTGACGCTCGCACAAGACGCATCCGCTTGCTCGCTATGCCGTCGCTCCGCTCCTTACGACTTCGCTCAGAATGACTTTATGTCAAGTCGAATTGACGTAGTGGCTCAATCTTTGTTTTTGTTCAGGCTTTCTCTATACATCTCTACAGCGCTGTCTATACCCTTATGGCTTGCGCTGTTGGAGTATTTATCAATCTCAACGGCATTCTTTACGTCATGATGGAGCGAAAGCGCGCCGTTTAGGCAACCGCCGTCGCACGCCATACCCTCAAAGAAGTTGGCTGTCGTCTTATTGAATTTGAGCTTAAGCAAGTTGGCTCTGCACTCTTCGATACCGCTCATTGCCACAGGCTCTACTCCCTCAACAAGTTTGGATATATCTGAAGATATTCCTCCGCACTTTGCAAATACTCTACCCATATCAGAAGCATCGTCAATATTCATTTCTTCTTGAACAAGCAAATCCACTTCCCTAGCATCCAACAGCGCTTGCAATTCTTCAAAAGATATTACGCCGTCAATTGCTCCTTGAGTCTTTTCCATTCTATATTCGAGTTTTTTACTGGTACAAGGTCCGATAAACACCGTCTTAATATCGGGATACTTACGCTTTAGAAGCATTGCCGTCTCCACCATTGGCGATGGCGAAGAAGATATGTATTTGACGAGTTCAGGGAAGTTCTTCTCTATGAACATTACAAAAGACGGACAGCAAGAAGTCGTCATTAATTTCTTTTCTTCAAATTCTTTCGCTTCTTTGTATAGCGTGATATCTGCGCCGAGAGCGGCTTCGTATACTCTGTCAAAGCCAAGCGCTTTGATACCTGTAACAAGTTGACCAAAAGTAGCGGGCTTGAACTGCGAAGCAATTGCCGGAGCGATGATAGCAAATACCCTTCCGCCTTTCTCTTTAGCTTCTTTGAGCATATCCAAAGTTTCGAAAAGGAAAGACTTATCTACAATTGCTCCGAACGGACAGTTGTAGACGCATGCGCCACATGCTATACACTTGTCATTGTCAATCTTTGCTCTATCGTATTCGTCCATAGACAGCGCCTTGACCTTACAACTCTTGATACAAGGACGCGACTGCTCTATGATTGCATCATAAGGACACGACTTGGCGCATCTACCGCACTTGATACACTTCGTCATATCAATGACAGGCTTATTGTCTACAATGGTTATTGCGTCCTTTGGACATGCCTCTTGGCACTTGTGGACTATACAACCTCTACAAGCGGGAGTAATATACATACCGCTGATTGGACAAGAGTCGCAAGCAACTTCTATTACTTCAACGATATTGGGATTGCTCTTGTCACCGCCGAGAGCCAATTTAATTCTCTCTTGGACAATCGCCCGTTCTTTGTATATACAGCATCTAAAACTCGGCTTGGGTCCCGGGGATATAGACTTGGGTATATCAATATATATCTGCGACATATCGCCCTTGTCATAGGCTTGAACTAATTGTTTAAGCACTTCGTATTTGAGCGCTTGTACCCTCGTATCAAACTTTTTGTTGCTCATAATTACCTCGATTTATTTTATCATTTTGCTATCTAAAATATTACCGTCAATATCCTTGAGAGTAATAACTTTATCTTGTATAGTTAAATAACTGTGCGCTGTTCCGTCTTTGGGTAAAGACAAAGAACCTGCATTGGCTACTACCGTATTGCCTCTTTTATCTATAAAGCCCGTATGGAAGTGACCGTAACACATCACGTCGCCCGCATTTGTGGGCATATTGTCCTTGTTGTACTTGTGTCCGTGCGTAAGCGTGATTTTCAATCCATCTACGCAAATTTGCGAAAACTCAGTGAAGTCAAACTCGCTGATAAGCGTGTCTACCTCGCTGTCGCAATTGCCTTTGATAACCAATAGCTTATCCTTTAAGGAGTTGAGAACTTCGGCAACTTGCATAGGCGCATAGTCCTTGGGAAAAGGATTGCGCGGTCCGTGGTAGTATATATCCCCTAAAAGAACAAGCATATCGCCCTGCTCTTTAAGAAAGATTTCCTTTATCTTCTTGGCATAATAGCTTGAGCCGTGTAGGTCGGATGCAAGTATTAATTTCATAATTACTCCTTTTTATTATTAGGATGAGATTTCTCGACTTCGCTACGCTTCGCTCGAAATGACGTTCTCATTTTTGTCACCTTGAGCACAGTCGAAAGGTCATTTTCCGATTTCCATACTGTTGAGATTTCTCGACTTCGTTGCACTCCGCTCGAAATGACGTAACGTTGGTCAAAATGACTTTCTCATTTTGTCACCTTGAGCGCAGTCGAAAGGTCTTACTTGCCCAACAACTTCTCTACGCAGGCAAGTTTTACACAACAAGTGAGTATCTGCGTAGCTACGATTAGGTCGCTGTCAGACGTGAAAGTCGGAGCTATTCTCAAAGTTCTGTCGTTGACATCTCTGCCGTATGGGAACGGAGCGCCTGCCGACGTCAAAGTCAAACCTGCCTCTTTGCAAAGCATACATACTCTCTTTGCGCAACCGTCAAGAACGTCCAAAGTAATGAAGTATCCGCCGTTGGGATTGGTCCAAGTAGCAATACCGCTATCTTCGCCAAAGCTGTCTTCAAAAGCGCGCAAGAGCGTATCGAATTTAGGTTTAATAATATCTCTTTGCTTTCTCATTATCTCGCGTACGTTGTCCATATCTTTCAAGAAAAGATAGTGAATATACTGCCATACTTTATTGTAGCTAATAGTCTGCATGGTCATATGCGAGAGAATATCTTTGACGTTGTTTACGCTGGTAGCAATACAGCTCACGCCTGCGCCTGCCATTGTGACCTTTGAAGTGGAAGCAAATTGATATACTCTATCTTCATTGCCCGCTTCTTTACAAAGCTCCATAATGTTGGCCAATTCATCCGGAGTGTCTGTCAAATCGTGTACTACGTACGCATTATCCCAGAATATTCTAAAGTCTTTTGCCTTGACTTTCATAACCGCAAGACGCTTTACTACGTCCTCGGAATAAGTTACGCCCGTAGGATTGGAATACTTGGGTACGCACCAAATACCCTTGATGCTTTCGTCGTTGGCAACAAGTTGCTCTACGAGATCCATATTCGGACCGTGCTCGTCCATCGGTACGTTGATCATCTCAATTCCAAAATGCTCGCATATAGCAAAGTGGCGGTCATATCCCGGAACCGGACAAAGGAATTTAACAGGTTGTTTATTCCAAGGCTCGGCGCCCATTATACCGAACTGCAAAGCTCTTTGTATCGTGTCGTACATAAGGTTGAGCGAACTGCTACCGCCCAAAATAACTTCGTTGGAATTTACTCCAAGCATTTGAGCAAAAATCTTCTTTAGCTCCGGAATACCGTCAAGCATACCGTAATTGCGATAGCTCTTGGGCATCTTGTCAAGCCCCTCGATATTCAACATAGGCATAGCTATGTCAAGCTGTTCGTTGCAAGGCTTACCTCTGGCGATATCAACGCTGTAGCCTTGCGATACGAGATTATCGTACTCATTCTTTTGCAAATCGTAAATCTGTTGAAGTTCTTCTTTTGACAACTTACTGTAGTTCATAAACACTCCTAGTTTGTTTTATATATAAAATTTTTATCTATATTTATCTTTTATTATTTTATCATATCAATTTAGCAGTTGCAAGGTTTTTGCTAATTTTCCTTTATATTCCACTTACTTAACTAACTCTCTTCTTTGCGATTACGGAATATCAATTTTATCGGACTGCCCTTAAATTCGAAGGTTTTGCGGAGAGTATTCTCCAAATATCTCTCGTAACTGAAGTGCATTAGATCCTTGTCGTTGACGAAAAATACAAAGGTAGGAGGCTGGATACTTCCCTGTGTGACGTAGAATATCTTTAATCTCTTGCCGTTGTGAGAAGGCGGTTCGACTGCTACGACTGCGTCTGCAATAATATCGTTGAGAAGTCCGGTAGATACGCGACGTATAGATTGCTCGTATACCGCGCTTGCCAAAGCAAGAATCTTGTCCACGCGCTGTCCGGTCAATGCAGACACGTAAATAGATTGAAAATAGTCCATAAATTTGAGGTCGCCTTGCATCTTCTTGTTGAAGGTATTTATAGTGAACGTATCTTTCTCTACGGCGTCCCACTTGTTCATGACTATTACCGACGGCTTGCCTTGCTCATGGACATAACCGCATATCTTTATGTCTTGCTCGCTCATACCCGCCTCAGCGTCTATTACGATAAGCGCTACGTCGGCTCGTCTAATAGCCGCCAAAGAACGCAATACGGAATACTGCTCAATTCCCTCGTCTACCGCGCTCTTCTTGCGTATGCCTGCAGTGTCAATAAGATTAAATTTCTTGCCGTTCCACTCAAAAGCCGTGTCTATAGCGTCGCGCGTCGTTCCTGCTATATCGCTTACGATTACTCGCTCATACCCCAAAAGTTTGTTGGTAATGGAACTTTTGCCTGCGTTGGGCTTGCCGACTATGGCAATATTTATTACTTGTTCCTCTTCGTCAGGATTAGCTTTGGGTAGACTTTCTGTCACAATATCCAATAAATCGCCAATGCCCTTGGACTGCTCTGCGGATATGCCCACCACGTCGCCTACGCCAAGAGAATAGAAGTCGTAAATCGTATCTTGCTCGTTGTTGTCAAGTTTGTTGACGGCTATGGTAACAGGCTTGTTGCTGGTCCTTAAAAACTCGGCGACTTCGATATCGTTCGCCGTCATACCTGCTCTGCCGTCTACCACGAAAATAATCGCGTCTGCAATCTCCACAGCCATTTGCGCTTGCGCTCTGATATGCTTCCACATCTTGTCTTGGCTCTTTATTTCAAGACCGCCCGTGTCAATGAGCGTGAACTGACAACCGCACCACTCGCCGTCGCAGTACAGCCTATCGCGGGTGACGCCCTCGAAGTCCTCGACTATGCTCACCTTTTTTCCTACTATTCTGTTGAAAAGCGTAGACTTGCCTACGTTGGGTCTGCCTACTATTGCTATCAATGGTTTTTGCATTCTTTCCTTTTAATCCTCTAATCGGTATTTATATTCAATCTAAACGTGTCAGTTCGTCAATCAGTTTTACAAAACTCTCTCCGCCTTGAGATACTTTTATGTTGGTCTGCAGGGCTTCTTCTAGCATAGGCACAGTATAGCCGTCTAAAAACGTATCAGTAAACTCGCGTAGCATTGTAGACGGTATTATTGTATATTTTGGCATATCCTTGACTTGTTTGATTATATCAGTCGGCGTGATAAGTCCCGATACGGTAATCGTCCTGCCGAAGAAATCGTTGTATATATCGCAAATACGCACGGTGACGTTGGGATACTTATCCTTTAATCTAGACACGCATTGAGCTAAAATGCCTTTGAACGACTGACCTGTGATTACGGCAACTTCAAGCGATTTGTCGCTTCCCTTAACTTGCGATAACGCTTCTTCAAAGGAATTTACAAACTCCGCGCATAGCCCTACGCCGTTTTCAATCTGGCAAAAATCTCCATACTCACCATAACTTGGCAATTGTCTTTCGGCTTTGATATAAAATTCGTCGCTACACCAGCAGAAATTCCCGCCTGATTCTGCGTTGAACTTCTCCACCATATCAATAACTTGACCTGAAGATACCTTATCAAACGTCTTGACGGGATACAATCCCTGTCTATGGCAAGTCAAGCCTACCGGTATGATAGCAACCGTCTGCACCATGGGCGATAATTTGTATAACTCCTCTAGCGTCTGCTTAAGAATATCACCGTCGTTAAAGTCCTTGCAAAGCACTATTTGCGTATGCATGAGTATGCCGTGCTGTGCTAAATACATCATCTTCTCAAAGACCTTTGCCGATTCCGGATTGGCTACTAATTTTGTCTTGACGTCCTTATCATATGCGTGGACGGAAATATATAGCGGAGATAGATGCAACTTAACTATTCTGTCCAGTTCCTTTTGTCCTATATTGCTCAAAGTGACATAGTTACCGCTGACAAAACTCAAGCGATAGTCGTCATCCTTGACATAGAGAGTTTCTCTCATACCCTTGGGAAGTTGGTCAACAAAGCAAAACGCGCATTTGTTTTTGCAACGCATAGGCTCAAGTTCTACGCTTTCGTCAAGCGTAAGTCCAAGAGTTTCGCTCTCATCCTTTTCTATCTCGATATCGACTACTTCTCCCTGCTTTGCCTTGATATTGAGAGTAAAAAATTCTTGGGAATCGTAATAGACGTAATCAAGTATATCTACGATTTTCTCGCCGTTGAAGCCTATAAGCTCATCGCCTACCTCAAGTCCCAACTCTTCGCCTATACTTCCCTTGTCTATTGCAGTAATCTTCGCCATTGTTCCTCTCTATGTCAAAATAATTCATTTGAAATATCCAGACTGTAATATTATAATATAAATGAAATATATTGTAAAGCAT
>CAMWPK010000080.1 GCA_947176115.1 uncultured Clostridia bacterium | reverse complement strand
TATACGGACAGACGACGACCAATCCGCTATTGAAGTTGACGATAAAGAAAGATACGACGGTAGCGCTCTTGAAAATGGAAGACGAGTACATGAAAGACTTGCGCAGAGATGCGACAGGCGACGGAACGAAAGTCAAAGTCAAAGAAACTGAAGTATTGGTAAGCGACGCGCAAGCCTTCGAAACGGCAAAGAAGATGGTGGACTTGAGATACGACCAGATTGAAAGATATCAAGATTTGCTACGCGAGCAACGCGCAATGAAGAAGTAGCCAACCGCATATATCGGCGCGCCTAACATTGTCATTTCGACCGTAGTGGAGAAATCTCAACCGCTTCAACGTCATTCTGAGCGTAACGGAGTGAAGTCGAAGAATCTTAACCTTTTATACCTCACGCCCAATGGGTGTGAGGTAAATTTTTGAGTAAAGCGAGAGTTGGTGGAGTAGGCTTATAAGTGGAATTTGCATTTAGTACTAGTATATTTTTTAGCGATACTAAATCTAAATTCGTAAGTCGGTAGCCCCAAAAAGTATAAATGTACGTAAATTGCAAACACCACTTAACGCCTTACAACAGGCTTTTCGTATTATGTCATTGACGCTCGCACAAGACGCATCTGCTTGCTCGCTATGCCGTCGCTTCGCTCCTTACGACTGGAGCAAAGCGGAATGGAGAAATCTCAACAGTATGGAAATCGGATGAGATTTCTCGACTACGCTCGAAATGACATGATGTATACAAGGCGTAAGTAATCGCTTCCCAACCGTCATATTGAGCGAAGTCGAATAATCTAATAAAAAAAAAGAAGCGGTTGCCCGCTCTTTTTAATTTTCTTCTTTTTCTTCTATTCCCACAAGAAAATCTATAGTTACATTGAAATATTGAGCCAACTTTATAAGGTCGTCAATGCAAGGTTCAGAAAAACCGCTTTTCCAATTTGACAGTTTCTGTTTTGAGATATTTAAGTCTGCACTTATTTGATTTTGATTTTTATTATTTTGTGCGATTAACTCGGCTAATTTGAATTTGAATTTATTCATATTCTATCACTAGAAATATAATAACATATTATTTAGAGATTTTGTTGACAGTACAAAATTTTTGTACTAAAATTATTTTGTACAAAAAATTTGTACTAGTATATCTTTTTTTGAGGAGTAGACATATGCACAACATTGGTAAAGAATTAAAGTTTCAAAGAAAAGTCAATAAGCTGTCGCAAAGACAAGTCGCCAAAGTTTTGGGAGTGGGCGCAAATGCTATAAGCAGGTGGGAAATTGGCGACAATACGCCTTCTATATATGAATTGATTGCATTAGCCAACTTCTATGATATATCGCTAGACGAACTTGTCGGGCGAGATTATTATGGTAGATTATAAGTTCTTGAGATTAGCAAAAAGTACCAATAAAAAAATCTTAAATTTTCTCTTCAAAATTGTAGTCAAATTTTCATGACTTTGATATAATACAGTAGATAAAGTTTTTAGAGCTTGCAAGCACCGCGTTTGCAAGGCTCGCAAGAGGACGTATGAAGAAAATAGGAGTTTTAACAAGTGGCGGTGATTCGCCGGGTATGAACGCTTGCGTACGAGCAGTCGTTCGTTATGCAATTTACAAAGGTTTAGACGTATACGGCGTTGAGCGCGGATATACGGGACTTATCAACAATCATATCAAAGAGATGAACAAGCGCTCCGTTTCGGATATTATTCAAAGGGGCGGTACGATACTCAAGACGGCAAGATGTCCGGAGTTCGTAGAGGACAAGTATATGCAAATCGCCGTAGAGAATATGGAAGCCTACGGAATTGACGGACTTGTAGTTATCGGCGGTGACGGAAGTTTTAGAGGCGCGCAAGACTTATACAAGAAGTTCGGCGTAAACGTAATCGGTATCCCCGGTACGATTGACAATGATTTGGCTTATACCGATTATACTCTTGGCTTTGATACCAGCGTAAATACGGTTGTGTCTGCTATCAATAATCTTCGCGATACTATGACGTCGCACGACAGAGTTTGTATCATAGAAGTTATGGGCAGAAAGTGCGGAGATATAGCGCTATACGCAGGTATTTGCGGTGGCGCGGAAATTATTTTGGTACCTGAAGTAGATTACGACCTTAAGCAAATTGTTAAAAAGATTTGTCTTAATCACAGAGTGGGCAAGACTTCCGATATTATCGTTCTTGCCGAGGGCGTATGCAAAGCAGAGGAGCTCAAACAGCACCTTAAAGACAACGGCGTAACGGGGTCTATTAAGACGACTACGCTAGGGTATATCCAAAGAGGCGGAGCGCCTACGATGTCCGACCGTGTGCTTGCCGCAAGATGCGCAGTAAGAGCAATTGATTTGCTTATGGCAGACAAGGGCGGTAAAGTCGTCGGCATCAGACAAAACGAGATAATCGACGTCGATATAGAAGAAGCGCTCAAGATGCCTCGTAAGTTTGATGAAGACCTATATAATACCGCAATGATTTTGGGCTTATAATAGTTTGGCGAGAAGGTAGGCTAGGCGTAGTTAAAATACGCCTTTTCCGCCAATACAGCCTTTGGCTCACGCCGACGTACGGCAAGTACGACGACGCTCGCCAAAAACTATCTTGACAAAAAAATCGATATTTTATCTTTCGCCTATCTCCCTTCTCGCCAAACGAGAGGGGAGTTTTTATTATTTACTTTTGTCATTGAATTTTAGCCAATTTATTTACACGTTTAACGTGTTTTATAAATTTTACATAAATTTTACATTTCAACTTGTATCAAATAGTTGCGTTGTTTTCTTTATTAAGTTAAAATACAAAGGCTTACGTCAAATAGGGACGAGACGGGAGGTTACCGCTTTTTAAGAGGAGAACTTCCGTTGACAAGAGTCCGACAATCGGGCGACTAACAAAAAAGGCTGACTGCGAGCCTTTTTATAAAAGACGGAAGCGGAACGCACGGAAGTGTATAGTAAAATAAGTTAGGTAAAAGGAGAACAAAAATGGCAGCACAAACAATCAGAATCAAATTAAGAGCTTACGATCACAACCTTATCGACGTTGCGTCGGAAAAAATCGTAGAAACCGCTAAGAGAAGCGGAGCGCAAGTATCGGGACCTATTCCACTCCCTACGGAGAAAGAAATAGTTACCATCATCAGAGCAGTCCACAAGTATAAGGACAGCAGAGAACAATTCGAACTTAGAACTCACAAGAGATTGATTGATATAATCAACCCGACTTCTAAAGTAGTAGACGCGCTTATGAAACTTGATTTGCCCGCAGGCGTTGATATTCAAATCAAGCTCTAATATAAATAAGTCATATAAAATTGCGTATAGCGATTTTTCAAAATAAATAGGAGGATGAACTTTATTATGAATAAAGCAATCATTGGAAAAAAGTTGGCAATGAGTCAGATTTTTGCTCCGGACGGCACGGTAATACCTGTTACGATAGTGCTTGCAGGACCTTGTCCGGTAGTGCAGAAGAAAACCCTTGACAATGACGGTTACGAGGCAGTTCAAATTGCCTTTGGCGAAATCAAAGACAAGAACGTCAATAAGCCGATAAAGGGTCATTACAAGAAAGCAGGCGTTACGCCTAGAAGAGTACTCCGCGAATTTAGAACGGACGTAGCAAGTTTTGAACTTGGACAGGAGCTCAAGTGCGATCAATTCGCAGAAGGTTCTTTGGTAGACGTAAGCGGAACTTCTAAGGGACACGGATTTACCGGCGCGGTTAAGAGATGGAATCATCACTGCGGACCTATGGCGCACGGTTCAGGTTACCACAGAGGCGTAGGTTCTATGGGCGCTTGTTCTACTCCTTCAAGAGTATTTAAGAACAAGAAGATGTCCGGTCATTGGGGTAACGAAAAGGTTACCGTCAAGAATCTCACGGTGGCAAAAGTCGATGCCGAGCGTAATCTTCTTTTCATCAAGGGCGCTATCCCTGGTGCAAAGGGTAACATCGTTGTTGTAAAGCAAAACGGTTAAAGGAGTGAGCAAGAATGAAAGTTAACGTTTTAGATATTAAAGCCAAGAAAGTAGGCGAAATCGAGCTTAACGAAAGCGTATTCGGCGTGGAATACAACGAACCGCTTATCCACCAAGTAGTGGTTGCTCAATTGGCAAACAAAAGACAAGGCACAAAATCCACTTTGACCCGCACGGAAGTTAGAGGCGGAGGCAAGAAGCCTTGGAGACAAAAGGGAACGGGTAGAGCTAGACAAGGTAGCATCCGTAGCCCGCAATGGACAGGCGGTGGCGTAGTATTCGCACCAAAGCCCAGAGATTTTTCTCAAAAAATCAACAAGAAGATGAAAGTAGCCGCTACTTTGTCGGCATTGAGCGCAAAAGTAAGCGACAACGACTTTATCGTTCTTGACAAGTTGGTACTTGACGAGGCAAAGACGAAATATATCGCTCAAATGCTCAAGGCTATGGAAATAGATAAGAAAGTTTTGTTGGTAGTAGGCGAAGATAACGAAGCAGTTAAAAGAGCTTGCGCTAATATTCAGAACTTGACGCTTATCAACGCTAGCCTTATCAACGTATACGATTTGGCTTCAAATACGAAGTGTATCTTCACGGTTGATGCAGTAAACAAAATAGAGGAGGCATACAAGAATGAATAAGTATGACGTTATAATATCCCCTATCCTTACGGAAAAGAGCTATGACGGTATCGCAGATAAGAAGTATACCTTTAAGGTTGCCAGCGATGCTACGAAGACTCAAATCAAGGTGGCTGTCGAAGATATATTCGGCGTAAAAGTAGCAAAAGTAAACACCGTCAACGTAAACGGCAAGAAGAAGAGAATGGGTAGATCGGAAGGTATGACCTCCGCTTACAAGAAAGCCGTAGTAACGTTGAGCGCAGATAGCAAGACAATCGAATTCTTTGAGAGTCTGGCATAATAGGAGGTAAAATAAAATGGCAATTAAGAGATATAAACCAACTTCTCCTGCTCGTCGTTTTATGACGGTATCGCAATTTACCGAGATTACCACGACTACTCCTGAAAAGAGCTTGCTTGAAACTAAGAGCAAGAGTGGCGGTAGAAACGCGACGGGTAGAATTACCGTTAGACATATCGGTGGCGGTAACAGAAGAAAGTACAGAATAATTGACTTTAAGCGCAATAAGGACAACGTACCTGCAACGGTAGCTTCTATCGAGTACGATCCAAACCGTAGCGCTAACATAGCTCTCCTCAACTATGCGGACGGCGAAAAGAGATACATTATCGCTCCGCTTGGCTTGCAGAAGGGCGACACCGTAATGAGCGGTGAAAACGCAGACATCAAGACGGGCAACACGCTTCCTCTTGAGAAAATACCTGTAGGTACAGTTATCCATAATATAGAGATGCACCCGGGTAAGGGCGGTCAAATCGCAAGATCTGCAGGAAATTCCGCTCAACTTATGGCTAAGGAAGGCAAGTACGCAACGCTTAGACTTCCAAGCGGTGAAATGAGATATATTCCTATCAAGTGCAGAGCTACCATCGGACAAGTGGGCAACTTGGAACACGAGATTATATCTTTGGGTAAAGCCGGACGTAAGCGTCATATGGGCGTTAGACCTACCGTCCGCGGTGTCGTAATGAACCCATGCGATCACCCACACGGCGGTGGTGAAGGTAAGTCGCCTATCGGTATGCCAAGTCCTGTAACTCCTTGGGGTAAACCTGCTTTGGGTTACAAGACCAGAAAGAAGAACAAGAGCAATAAGTTCATCATCAAGCGTGTGAACTAGGAGGATGCGAAATGAGTAGATCAGTAAAGAAAGGACCTTTCGTCGAAGAAAGACTTATAAAGAGAATTATCGCAATGAACAATGCCAATGAAAAGAAGGTAGTTAAGACTTGGTCAAGGTCATCAACAATCTTCCCGGAAATGGTAGGACACACGATAGCCGTACACGACGGCAGAAAGCACGTGCCTGTATATATCACCGAAGATATGGTAGGCTGTAAGCTCGGCGAGTTTGCTCCAACCCGTACTTTTAAGGGACACGCAGGCGAAAAAACCACAGGTAAGAGATAAGGAGGCGTAAAATGGCAAAGAGATTAAGAGAAAAAGCTGCCGCTCGTAAGGAAAACGCAGATAAGCGTCCGAGCGCAACCGCTAAGTACGTCAGAATTTCTCCCGACAAGGTTAGAATCGTGCTTGACATAATCAGAGGTAAGAATTACGAAGAGGCTTTGGCAATACTCAAATTTACACGTAAAGCCGCTTGCGAACCGCTCATCAAGTTGTTGAACTCAGCGGCTGCAAATGCAGAAAATAATTTGAATATGGACAAAACCACGCTTTACGTAGCAGAGTGCTACGCCAACGCAGGCCCAATACTCAAGCGTATCAGAGCAAGAGCTAAGGGTAGCGCCGCAAGAATCAATAAACGCACCAGCCACATCACCATCATCTTGGATGAGGCTAAGGCAGAATAATCGAGGAGGTATCAAAAATGGGACAAAAAGTTAGTCCACACGGATTGAGAGTGGGTGTAATAAAAGATTGGAACGCTCAATGGTACGCTGACAAGAAGAACTTTTCTAAGAACCTCATTGAGGACCATAAGATTAGAACTTACTTGAAGAAACAATATTATCAATGTTCTATCTCCAAGATTACTATCAGCAGAATACTTTCTTCGGCAAACGATATCGTAATAGTTACGATTTATACCGCAAAGCCGGGTATTATGATTGGTAAAGCAGGCGCAGGCGTTGAACAAATCAAGAAAGAAGTTATGAAGCTCGCTCCAAAGAAGAGCGTAAGCATCAACATAATGGAAGTTAAAAGACCTGACACGGACGCTCAACTTATCGCAGAGAACATCGCCGCTCAACTTGAAA
>CAMWPK010000079.1 GCA_947176115.1 uncultured Clostridia bacterium | reverse complement strand
CCTAATATTATTGAAAAAAATTAGATATTTTGATATATTATATATGAATAAAAATTTTAGGAGTTTTGCTATGCAAAAATTATCAAAATGGATAATGAACCACAGAAAAGTAATAATCATTACTTTCGTAGTTTTGATGGTACTTTCTGTAGTCGGATTTATTTTTGTCCAAAAAGAAAGCGACTTAATTACCTATCTTGACAAGAACAGCGATACTATAATATCAAAAAGTATTTTGGAAAACGAATACAATATTATAGGTGACTGTAACCTTGCAATCTCTTATGCAACCCAAGATGACGTCAAGAAAATCGTCAGCCAAATTCAGTGGGCAATTGACCTAGAATTGGGTCCCAACGTCCTCTCTAAAGTCGTGTGGCTCGGTACTTTTAGCGAACTTGAAAGCAACGACATGATTGGCGAATTGGTAGACACCGACCAAGCTCTCGCCAACATAAAAGAAAAGTTTGTTAAGACGACTACTTATACATATACCACAACTACGGCGGAAGGCAAAGTCGAAAGGAAAGACGTGGACGTGACCACATATATTATTGCCCTGTACTTTAAGACTGCCGGAGGCGACCAAGAAACCATTGACGCTTTGGACTTAATTGACAAGGTCATTCACGGAGAATATACAGACAATATTAGTTATATTCAAAAACATATTGACGCTAAGGACGGCATAGGACCTGATAACATTGACGATTGGTATTACATAGGCGGTAACGCGCAAAACGCTCGCAATATTCTAAAATCGTCACTTGGCGACATGCCTAAGTTTATACTTGTAGCGGTAGCTGTGTGTTTGGTAATCTTACTACTTACTACGCAAAGTTATTTAGAACCGCTCATATTCCTAGCGACGCTCGGCATATCAATTCTTCTCAATATGGGTACGAATATCATTGCCGGAAATCCTGTCGGTAAAATTTCGTCAATTACGTCTTCTTGCGCTACGATATTGCAACTTGCAATAGCAATGGACTACTCTATTTTCTTAATGCATACCTATTATGAAGAATTAAAGTTGCATCCTCAACCTAAAGACGCGCTTATCGCCGCCTTGCCGAAAACCATATCGGCAATATCTGCAAGTATGCTTACGACAGTGGGCGGATTCCTTGCGCTGTTCTTTATGGACTACGGAATAGGTTACGACCTAGGCTTCGTATTGGCTAAGGGCGTAATACTCTCCTTACTATCAACAGTATTCTTGCAACCTATACTTATATTGATATTGAGTAAAGGTATCAAAAAGACAAAACATAAGTGGATATTTGCTCCAAAACTCAAATTTGTATCAAAGGGCATCACTCACCCTGCGGTTGCGGCTATCGTAGTCGTACTTGTGCTCGGCTTAGCGCTACCTTGCGCTTACTTCCAGCTTCAAGTTCCGTTGAGTTACGTAGCAACTTCGGTGGATAACCCCAATCCAAACTTGCCTGAACAAATGGCAAGCTCTATAAACAACCAAGCTATCGTAATCGTCCCCTATGACGGTCCGGAAAGTTATGATAAGCACTTGGCTTTTGTAGAAAACGTAAAGAAAGTAGGCTACGTACTTGATGCCAATGGAAATATTGTCTACGACGAGAAAGGCAACGCAAAAGTATCCAAAGATACCAGTCACGTAATTGAAGTCTTCTCTTTGGCAACTATACTTACTAAAAAAGATTTTGATAACGTAGAACAAAGCGCAATAAAAAGCGAAATCTATAAACGATTGCACAACAATTTCATTCGAACGGCTGACGACGGCACGGCGTATATGCTTTATACGATTACGCTTAATAATACCAATGACGAGGGCGTAGTAACAAATAGAATAGAGTCTGATTATTCCTATAACGCGCTTAAAGAAATTAAACTTGTCGCTATGGAATCTTTTGAGAATAATGCAGACCAAGCGTACCGCAATTACGTTGAAGCCAAAGAAATTATGGCAAGCCACGACGAAGCCTCTAAAGAATATCAATCGGCTTTGACTACTGTCAATGACTTCAAAGATTACTTAATGAACAACTCGACAAACTATGATATATTCTTGACAGGTCTTGCTCAAGGTTCATACGAGTTGGCAGAAGTTACGCCAAACGACTTCTTGCTTGTAACTTTGCTATCGGCAATAATAGTACTGTTGATACTCCTCTTCACTTTCAAGAACTTCAAGCTATCGCTGATACTGATGCTTGTAATTGAATCGGGTATTTGGATAAACTTGTCTATCGTATACTTTACGTCGCTCGTAAATCCGGCGTACACGATAAACTTTGTCGCATATCTAATAGTCACAGCTATAGAACTTGGCGCAACAGTAGACTACGCTATTATGTTGACAACTAAATATCTTGAAGAAAAGAAATCAGGCGTCAAGTCGATACAATCTATCAAAAACGCTATCAACAGAGCCGCGCCTGGCGTAACAACGTCAGCATTGATACTAATGGGCGTATGCGCTTTGGTACACCTAATCACTACGAATATGATAGTGGGTCAAATTACAAGGTTGCTTGCAATAGGTACAGCAATGAGTTACGTATTCGTATTCACACTGCTCCCTGCTATACTCTCCTTTGACGAAAGAATTAAACGCGCAATCAGTATTAAAAAAGGCAAAGGCGATCCGGATAAGGGCAGATTGATGTACAATCCCAACTATTACAACCAAGACGGCACTCTCCTACCTGAAATCATAGTATCCGACGAAAGCGCAGTCGTTGAAGAAAAAGTAAATGTTGAGAGCGATACTTCCGAAAGTAAAAATGCCCAAGAAAACGACGATGTAGTCAGTGACGAAATAACGGCGGTTGTTGCTGAAAGTACGGATAACACAGACAGCGATAAAAAATCTGTCGAAGAATAAAAATGTAAAATTATAAAAGCCACCCAATCGCGGGTGGCTTTTGTTTTCTATAATTATTCATTTGTCAACATTTACTCTTCGCTTGGAAAATACTTTGCGCAAAGAGATATCCATTCTTGCTCGTCAATCGTATACTTTTGCTCTGTCAAATACTTATAGTCATTGACTTGCATACCGTCAAATTGATTACTAACCAATTCAAAACAGTTCTTTACAACTTCTGCGTTACGAGAAATATATCCCTCTCCTACTTTAGCAGAACAGTATATCTCACTATAATTATTTTGCGGATCATAGTCAAGATATACGAATTGCTTTTGGTCATTGCCATATCTATAACCCATTCTACCGTCTTCCCAAACGAGAAGCATTAAGAATTTGTAATTATCTTTAGACGTATAATCTAAATAAATTACCGCTGAATAAGCGCAATCATCTTCCAATGCAGGAGAATATGAGTTTACGGTGGTAACAGTCCCCGATTGCTTGAACTCCATATACGTCTTCCAACTGCAGTCAACTAGCACTGAAGTATTATACATGGTATTTGAATTGTGATTATTGACCATTCCATCGCCCACTATCAATGGAATATACAGCGATTGCTCGTACATCTCTTGTCGCGCCATCTCTACTCCTTTTGAATCGCTTTTAACTTCGACGTCGCCTATTACTATTTCATTGATTTGATCAACACTACTCGTTGAGATGTCCTTTGCCATAGGACTTACCGTCGTATTGACAGACTCGTAGGACTTGACTTCAACAACGTTTACCCCATTGTCTTTCAATACATTGACGACTTTTTACTTAAACGCATTAAATTCTTCTGCGCCGGAAGGCTTTGAGCAACCCACAAAAGAAAATGCGCAAATTAGTACGCAAAGCGCTAGCGCAAGCGTAACAATCAACTTCTTTTTCATATTTTTCCTCCATTAAAGTTTTTTTATTTAATTAAATCGCACAATATACGATTGTCAAGTAAAATATCTCGCATTGTGCGATTATGTTATAGAGGTATAATATTATGACGTTAAAAGATATACAATTACGATTAAGAGAGGCAATCAAGCAAAGCGGTTTTCCGCAAAAAATGATAGCAAAAGAAATAGGCGTATCAGCGCAAACTGTATCAGAATACATGCGCGAAGACGTATTTCCTGCATTGGATACGCTAGCAAAACTATGCAAATTTTTAGACGTTAAGTCGGATTATATACTCGGAATTTCGTCAGATTGACGACTTTATTTACTCTAAAATTCCCCAATATGGTGAAAAAAAGGCGCCCATCACTTGGATAGACGCCTTATTTTTATCATATAATGAATAATATATAATTAGTTCTCGTCAAGATATCTTGTTGCCATAGGCTCAGGCTTAACTCTTGGGAAGAGAATGTTTGCCTGCGCTGCGGCAAGTCTTGCTATTGGAACTCTAAACGGCGAGCAAGATACGTACGTCAAGCCTGCATTGTGGCAGAATTCAATAGTGGACGGGTCTCCGCCGTGCTCTCCGCATATACCGAGTTTGATATCAGGTCTTACGGACTTACCGCCATCAATAGCTATCTTAACAAGTTTACCTACGCCGGTTTGGTCAAGTCTGGCAAATGGGTCGGATTCATAAATCTTCTTCTCATAGTAATCGCCAAGGAACTTTCCTGCATCGTCACGAGAGAAACCGAAAGTCATTTGCGTCAAGTCATTTGTACCAAAGGAGAAGAATTCTGCTTCCTTTGCAATCTCGTCAGCAGTCAACGCGGCTCTTGGAATCTCAATCATAGTACCGATATGATATTCCATCTTTGCCTTGTTCTTCTTCAAAACCTTTTCAGCGGTTTCTACTACTACGTCTTTAACGTACTTCAATTCCTTAATTTCGCCTACGAGCGGAATCATTATTTCAGGAACTACCTCAATACCTTTCTTTCTCACGTTCAATGCGGCCTCAATTACAGCTTGAGTTTGCATTGCCGCAATCTCCGGATAGGTAACCGCCAAACGACAACCTCTGTGACCCATCATTGGGTTAAACTCGTGCAAACCTTCTACGGTTGATTTCAAGTCGTCAAAGGTCAAGCCCATGGTCTTAGCGAGTTCTGCTATATCCTCATCTTTGTGAGGTACGAACTCGTGGAGCGGTGGGTCAAGGAAACGAATCGTAACAGGCTTGCCTGCCATAGCAGTATAAAGTCCTTCAAAGTCGCTTCTTTGCATTGGCAAAATCTTAGCCAAAGCCTTTTGACGCTCTTCAACGGTCTTGGATACTATCATTTCTCTAACTGCAGGTATTCTATCCTCTGCAAAGAACATGTGCTCTGTACGGCAAAGACCGATACCCTCCGCGCCAAAGCCTACAGCTACTTCCGCATCGTGCGGAGTGTCGGCGTTGGTTCTTACTTTCAACGCTCTGTATTTATCAGCCCAAGCCATTATCTTTCCAAAGTCACCGCTTATAGTAGCTTCTTCAGTAGCTATTTGCTCACCATATACCTTACCTGTAGAACCGTCCAAAGATAGATAATCTTGATCAGTATAAGTCTTACCGCCTATATAAATAACTCTCTTTTCTTCGTCAATCTTTACTTCGCCACAACCTGATACGCAACAAGCGCCCATGCCTCTTGCAACAACGGCTGCGTGAGAAGTCATACCGCCTCTTACCGTCAAGATACCTTGAGCGGCATACATACCTTCGATATCTTCAGGAGAAGTTTCCAATCTTACAAGAACAACCTTTTCGCCTGCCTTAGTTCTCTCTACAGCCTCTTCTGCCGTAAAGCTGATTTTACCGCAAGCTGCGCCCGGAGATGCTGCCAAGCCTGTAGCGATAGCCTTTGCTTTCTTCAACGCGTCTGCATTGAATTGCGGGTGCAACAATGCATCCAATTGCTTAGGCTCTATCTTAAGCAATGCTTCTTGCTCAGTAATCATACCTTCTTCTACAAGGTCGCAAGCAATCTTGATTGCCGCTCTTGCCGTACGCTTACCGTTACGCGTTTGCAACATATAAAGTCTGCCTTCTTCGATAGTAAACTCCATATCTTGCATATCCTTGTTTGCCTTTTCAAGTCTTTCGGCAATCTCTACGAATTGGTCGTAAACTGCCTTGTTGGTCTGAGCCAAGTGGTCAATCGTCATAGGAGTACGTATACCTGCAACAACGTCCTCTCCTTGAGCATTCATAAGATATTCGCCAAAAAGTTTTTTCTCGCCGGTCGAAGGATCTCTTGTGAAGGCTACGCCGGTACCTGAATTCTCGCCCATATTACCGAATACCATTGATTGGACGTTAACGGCGGTACCCCAACTACCCGGAATATCATTCATACGGCGATATACGATAGCTCTTGGGTTATCCCAGCTTCTGAATACCGCTTTGACAGCCTCGATAAGTTGAACCTTTGGATCTTGCGGGAACTCCGCTCCTTGATGCTCAAAATATACTTGCTTAAAGAGTTTGATAAGTTTCTTCATATCCTCTGCGTCCAACTCTGTGTCAGACTTAACGCCCTTTTCTTCCTTTACCTTATCTATTATCTTTTCGAACTCGCTCTTGGGCGTACCCATAACGACGTCGGAAAACATCTGTATAAATCTACGATAGCAGTCGTATGCAAATCTTGCGTTGTTAGTCTTCTTAGCAAGACCTTTTACAGACACGTCGTTAAGTCCCAAGTTGAGAATCGTGTCCATCATACCTGGCATTGAAGCTCTTGCGCCAGAACGAACTGATACCAAAAACGGATTCTTTTCGTCGCCAAACTTCTTACCTGCATCTGCCTCGACCTTTTCCAAAGCCTCAAAGATTTCCTTAACTATGCTGTCGGCGATCTTCTCTCCGTCCTCATAGTATTTGGTACATGCTTCGGTAGTGATAGTGAAACCTTGCGGTACAGGCATACCCCAAGAAGTCATCTTTGCAAGATTGGCGCCCTTACCGCCAAACAAATCTTTTCTGTCGCCGTCGGCTTCTTTGAAAAGAT
>CAMWPK010000078.1 GCA_947176115.1 uncultured Clostridia bacterium | reverse complement strand
TCCGTCACAGACGGAATGAAGTTTTACCTTCGGTAAAATGAAGTGATTTATAAAAAATCATTAGAACAAATGAAAAGCTCTTAGGTATATGAAGTTGCCCACTGTGTGGTCAGTGAAATTCCGTCACAGACGGAATGAAGTTTTACCTTCGGTAAAATGAAGTGATTTATAAAATCATTAATAAATTATTATCCGTAACAAAAGCAAGAGCATTGATTTAATGCTCTTGCTTTTATTTCATTTCGCTGAAAGCGGAATTTCATTATTAACGCAGTTAATAATTTCATTTTGCCTTAGGCAAAATTTCATTAATAATATAATGCGTCCATTATATTATTACAAAATCTCCTGGCGTAATAAATATAAAGCTAATGAGCGCAAGAAGCACTACCACGACTACTTGGTGTAGCGCGTACACCCAAATTGCTATCTTACCCCAGAAAGAGAAAGGCTTATACCAGTCGTACTTGCCTAGGTGCGGTAAGAGAGATTTTTTCTTGGGATATATCAATACGCCGAGCGTTGCGCCAATGAGCATATATCCGGTGGTGGGGAATATCGGGTAATAATCACCTGAGAAAAAATTCGGTTTATCGCCGAGCATAAATTCACCGATAAAATACAAATGATTGTCGTCGCTAAAAGCGCGCATATTGCTTTCGTAAGTCGCCATAAAGCCTTGGTTCATTGTAATTATCATAACGCCGACAAACAGACATACGCCTGCGGTAATCATTTTGTTGTGACAGCAAATCGTATCTATCAGCCACCAAAGTAATATTGAGAATGCAAACATATGCAGTATGCCGAATTTTATATCGACGCCCATATAATACGACACGATAGTGATAATACCTGCGATAATACTTGCCTGTACGCCTCTTTTTAGATTACTGCGAGAGAAGGAGCAAGATATACCGCATAGCAAGGCGAATATCCATACTACAATATTTTGGGTAGTGGCGCGCAGAGTAGACGCGTTGATGTACGCTTGCGCAAGACGTACGATTTGAATCACGCTCTCTTTGCCGGTGGCTATCCATGCCGTATCGAACAAATCGGCTATGTCGTACATAAAATGGTCAAAGACCATTAGCAAAACGCAAACTCCCCGCAGAAAATCCAGCTCCCAAATTCTTTTTTGGGAAGACTTAGGCTCAAGCCTATTGGACTTTTTGCGGAGAGTAATATTCATAAATTATTGAATTTTGTCTATACCCATGTATTTTATCAATACTTCAGGTATTACTATACTTCCGTCGGCTTGTTGGAAGTTTTCGAGAATAGCGGCGGTAGTTCTGCCTACTGCAAGACCGCTACCGTTGAGGGTATGCACAAGTTTCACCTTGCCGTCCTTATCTCTGTATCTTATACTTGCGCGTCTGGCTTGGAAGTCCTCGTAGTCCGAGCAAGAAGAGATTTCTACGTATCTGTTATAGGACGGCATCCATACTTCTATGTCGTACGTCTTTGCCGAACCAAAGCCCAAGTCGCCCGTGCAAAGGCAAACAACTCTATACGGTATGCCAAGGAGTTGCAAAATTTTTTCGGCGGAGTTGGTCAAATGCTCAAGTTCTGCGTAGCTGGTTTCCGGCGTGGTAAATTTGACGAGTTCGACTTTGTTGAATTGGTGTTGACGGATAAGACCTCTGGTATCTCTGCCGGCGCTACCTGCTTCGCCTCTAAAACAAGCGGTGTACGCGCAGTATTTGATTGGCAAAGCGTCATAGGGGAGTATCTCTTCTCTATGTAAGTTGGTGACGGGTACTTCTGCCGTCGGAACGAGGTAAAAGTCTTGACCTTCGTTGTTTACGTAATACATATCTTCGGCGAATTTGGGGAGTTGTCCCGTGCCAATCATTGCGTTTTTGTTGACCATATACGGCGGAAAAATCTCCGTATATCCATTGGAGATATGAGTGTCAAGCATAAAGTTGTAAATCGCTCTTTCCAATCTTGCGCCAAGACCTTTGTATACGGTAAATCTTGCGCCGGAAATCTTGCTTGCTCTCGGCCAGTCGCATAGGTCTTTTTCTTCGGCAATATCCCAGTGAGCTTTTGGCTCGAAGTCAAACTTGGTAGGCTCGCCCCATTTTCTCACTTCGACGTTGTCGTCGCTGTCGCTACCGATAGGCACTTCCTTATTAGGCAAGTTGGGGATAGTCAGCATTATTTCGCTAATTTTGCTCTCCACTTCATTTAGTCTTGTATCTATTGCCTTTATCTGCTCGCCAAGCTCTTTCATCTCAGCGATTTTAGCCGTCTTTTCGTCGCCCTTGAGAGAGGGGATTTGCTTGGACACGGCATTCTTGGTGGCTTTCTTTGTTTCGCCGTCTTGAATGAGGTTCTTTCTTTCGCTTGCAAGTTCGCTAAGACCTGCTAGGTCAAACTTACCGCTTCTATGAGCCAATCTTTGCTTTACTTCTTCAATGTTTTCACATACGAATTTAAGGTCTAACATATTGTCCTCCGAGTTTCTCGTCGAGTTCTCGTGTCGCTCAACTCAAAACTCTATAAATTTATTTCTTATTTTTTATCACTATATACGCCTGCATTGCGTATCCTTCTTATCACGTAAATCGCTTACGCAAGCTTTCTCGCGCTTACTTAATTCAAGCCTCTATTATTTTTTAGAGCTTTTCCAGAGCCCTATAAATTTATTTCTTATTTTTTATCTCTTATTTCTTATCTCTTATCTTCTCACTTGCACACTATATTCACAAGTCTTTTGGGTATGACTATGACTTTGACGACTTGCATACCGCCGATTGCCGTCTTTACGGCATCGTTTTGCATCGCTATGTTTTCAATAGCCTTGTTGTCGGCGTCGCTAGGTACGACAATCTTTGCTTTCATACGGCTGTTGATTTGCACTGCGAGTTCGTATTCGTCTTTTACAAGCGCATTTTCGTCGCATAGCGGATACGTCGTCATATCAAATACGGAATACTTACCGCCCATTTTCTCGTTGAGTTCTTCCGCGATATGCGGTACGAGGGGAGCAAGCAACAAAATCAAGTCGCTTATGCAAGCCTTGAAGAAACTTGCGTTTTTCTCTGTCGGTATGTTGTCGTATTTGTAGAGTTCGTTGACGTACTCCATGATTCTCGCAACCGCCGTGTTGAAAGAGAATGCTTTCATATCTTCGCTTACTCTTTTTATGGTATAGTTGCGGGTATAGTTGAGAGCTTTTTCGTTGGCGCCCATCTGCTGGTTTTTATTGTTGAGAGCAATAGCTTTATCGACTATTCTCTCCACTCTCTCTAAGAACTTGACGATAGATTCCATACCGTTTGCGCTCCAAGGACCGCCCTCGACGTAGCTAAAACCAAACATTAGATACAGTCTGAACGCGTCAGAACCGAACTTGCTCACGTAATCGTCGGGGGAGATGACGTTGCCTCTTGACTTAGACATCTTAAAGCCGTCCGTGCCAAGTATCGTGCCTTGGTGTATCAACGACTTGAAAGGTTCGTCGAATTTGAGATAACCCATATCTCTTAGCGCCTTGGTGAAGAAACGCGCGTAAAGCAGGTGCATACATGCGTGTTCAGCTCCGCCGATATACTTGTCTACAGGAAGCATTTTATTTATAATTTCAGGGTCGAACGCCATTTTGTCGTTGTGAGCGTCTGGGTATCTAAGGTAATACCAGCTCGAACATACGAACGTGTCCATAGTGTCGGGATCGCGTCTTGCTTTGCCACCGCACTTAGGGCAGGTCGTGTTGATAAATTCTTCGCAACTTGCAAGCGGGGATTTACCGTTGGGCTTAAATTCCACGTTGTAGGGAAGAGATACCGGCAAGTCCTTTTCGGGTACCGCTACTTCTCCGCACTTGTCGCAATAGACGATAGGTATCGGCGCGCCCCAATATCTTTGACGCGAGATCAGCCAGTCGCGCAGTCTGTAATTGGTCTTGAGTTGTCCTTGCTTTTTGCTCTCAAGCCACTTGACGATTGCTACCTTGCCTTCTTCCGAAGTCATTCCGTCGAATTGCGTATTCGTATTGCAAATTACGCCGTATTCGCAGAATGGCAGGTCGTCGTTGGAGCCGTCCTTTGACTTGATAACTCTGCGTATCTGCAAATTAAATTTCTTTGCGAAGTCGTAATCTCTTTCGTCGTGAGCGCCTACGCCCATTACCGCGCCCGTGCCGTAGGAGTAGAGTACGTAATCGCCTATCCAGATTGGCACTCTCTCGCCGTTGACGGGATTGATACAGTACGCGCCCGTGAATGCGCCCGTCTTTTCTCTCGTGGTAGACATTCTGTCAATCTCGGAAATCTTTGCGCAATTCTCTTTATATGCCTTTACCTCGGCAAGTTGCTCTTTCGTGGTAATCTTATCGACTAGCGGATGTTCGGGAGCGAGTATGACGTAGGATACGCCGAATACCGTATCCGCTCTCGTGGTAAATACGCTAAAGGTATCTCCGCTCTCGCATTTGAAATCTATCTCTCCGCCGGTAGATTTGCCTATCCAGTTGCGTTGCATAGCTTTTGTCTTTTCCGGCCAGTCTATAGTGTCAAGACCTTGCAAAAGCTCTTCGGCGTACTTGGTTATTTTGAAGAACCATTGCGTGAGGTTCTTTCTTATGACGGTAGTTGAGCATCTCTCGCATGCGCCGTCTACGACTTGTTCGTTGGCAAGTACGGTGTTGCAAGAAGGGCACCAGTTGACGGGAGCTTCTTTGCGATAAGCCAATCCGTTCTTATAAAGTTGCAAGAATATCCACTGCGTCCATTTGTAATAGTCGGGCATACACGTCTTTATCTCATAGTCCCAATCGAATGACGCGCCCATGGCTTGGAGCTGATTTTCCATAGTGGCTATATTTTTGAGCGTGGAATCTTGCGGGTGAATACCCGACTTGATAGCGTAGTTTTCCGCAGGAAGACCGAAAGCGTCGAAGCCCATAGGTTGGAATACCTCTTTGCCGTTCATTCTCATAAAGCGAGCAAAGCTGTCCGACGGTCCGTAGTTGTACCAGTGACCTGCGTGCAATTTCGCGCCCGAAGGGTAGGAGAACATCTCAAGCACGTAATATTTATCTTTGATTTTTGTCTTGTCAAAGGAATAGAGCTTGGTATCCGCCCATTTTTTTTGCCATTTTTTCTCTACGTCGATAAAATTCATAATCGCTCCAAAATATTTATAAATTATTATATATATAATATATCTCTATATATTTTTTGTCAACTGATTTATTTTATATCGCATATCGACTTACTTGACAGATTACTTGACATAGTATATATTAAAAGAATAATTTATTGGGGGAGTTATGAATAGAATTTTGAAAAGTAATTTGTGGTGGATAGTTCCTCTTTTATTTATGATTATGGCGATATCAGAGATACTTGCGGGCTATTTTACAATCGGACATAAATATATTACAGGGTACTTTGCGGTCATAGAAGTAATTCTGTTTCTAATTCTTATTGCGGTGATATTGTACTGCCTAATAAAAAAAGATACCAAATTCCGTATCTTCATTATAATTTCAAGTTTAATAATGATTGTGTCTTTGGCTGTTACGTTTAGATTGTTTTCCTTACCTAATGCTATTGCATGTCCGCCTCTTAATAGGTATTTGACTTTTGGACAATCTGCAGGGTTTTGGTACAGAATAGATATTATGGAAACTGAAAGATCTCTACAGTCGGGTGTGTATTGGCTATATAAGAGTTCTATATTTGTCAATATAAATTTCATTGTGGCTATAGTAATCGGAGTGGCAACGGTAATAATATTTATAAAACAAATTTTAAGGAGAAAAAATGTATGAAAAGTAAAATTAAAAAAAGTGTAATAATATTTGTTATTGTTATGTTGTTATGCGTGACAAGTCAAACATTTGCCGTAGCTTTTGCAGAAGAAACGACTGTAAGTGATTTTGTTTCTTATAAATATGAAACGATTGATGACTTCATGCTTGAAAGACATAGTGTATCAAAGGAAACGGACATAACAGATTTTGCAGGTAATCAATTTGTTGTTTATGAGTTAAATCCTGGCGGGTATGCTATATATAGTGTCAATGAGGATGCTAGAGTATTTATTGAAGGTTCATACAAAACCAATTCTTTATTTGCAGAACACTACTCTCATGAAATATATTATGGAGGTATAGGAAATTACTATTGTATTGAAGGGGAACAAATTATTGATTTGGTAAAAAATGAGGATATTGGTTACGACCAAGTGATTGGCGCATATATGCTTGACTATAGCGCTTACATAGAGAGAACTGAAGTAGAGCCATTTGCTGATTTTCCTAAAAACCCGGATAGAAATAAAACCCATACGGTAGATGGGTTTACGGTTATAAATAACGATAATTATTTCAGAAATTTGAGATACTTTCCTGATAATTTTTATGGAACTTGCGGACTTGTTGCTATATCAATTTTATTAGGATACTTTGATGAATATATTGACGACGGTTTCATAACTAATGAAAAATATAAGGATGTAGAAGGTACAAATAACAAATTGCATGATCTTTTGTTTGATAATTATATGCATACGATTTTAAATATTGCAGACGAAGGTAAAGGTTATCCAATGGCAGGATATGAAATACAAGAAACAATGAAAGATTATCTAAAGAATGAATGTTCAGTTAGCTTAAGAAATAAGGTAAAACATGCATATGGTTCAATACTTTACACTCACGCAACACCACGCAAACATATCAACGGAGGTTATCCTACTATAATATGTATGACAAGTTATTCTCAAACCCCCTTGTCTTCTGGGAGTTCTGAAAAATATCACGCAGTTGTTGCGTATGGATACAATAAAGCAAAAGATACGTTTTTATGTCATATGGGATGGGAACGTTTTGATAAAACATATACTGAGATAATAGTATCAAATGCCACTATACATAGTTATTATACTATAAATTATACGGCATAATAATTCGATTTCTGACTGTTGCAATTGAGTGTTTGAGCTTACTAATTTAAGAAAGTTTTTTTATCAGACAGGGCCGCTTGTTCTTTGAATTTAGAAAGGG
>CAMWPK010000077.1 GCA_947176115.1 uncultured Clostridia bacterium | reverse complement strand
TTGTATACGGATTCTACATCCGTCGGGGGCTCAGCCCCCAGAGAGCCGGCGCGAGCGCCGGCAGATTTTAGATTGAGATGAAACGCGGGCCGTACCGCGTAGGAATGCGTGACAATAGAGTAATTCATGCTAGTGCCGGCCGCCGCCAGTACGTACGAAATGTAGTAACCGGCATAGTAAGCCGACCGGAGCCAGGAATACGTGCTTGACGCACGTTGGTTAACGGATGTTTGCCACAAGCCGGTTACACCGCTTGTGCATCCCACTTCAGCTACGCTGGGAAGCCACAGCGTGTCGTTCTTCCAGGCTTGATAGCCGGTAGTATTGACTGTAGCATTCGTATAGTAATTGTAATTGGCATTATATGAGCCACCGCTGTCCAATGAATCATTGTTGAAATCATAAGACTGCCCTGCGGACGTCTTCGCGCTCTGAGAATGTTGCCAGGACATATTGTCAGGCACTTCAAGGAATTCCTTGATAGAAGAACCGCCTACGGCAGTGGTCTTAGCCATCGTGTAGTTCGCCCAAGCGCTGGTAGTAGATTGCGCTACAGCCGTCAACGACGTAGCGTTGTACGTCGCGGCATAACTTCCACCATTGTTGAGTACGCTCGCCCTCATCCAAGACGTGCCGTACATATTATTGGGATATGCGCCGATAGTATTGGTCGCTTGAGCGTTATATTTGTCCGAAATGGTATTCGTAGACAGCCAAAATGTCAATATAGGTTCGTTTTTAGAATTATAAGACAGATAAGTAGGCGTCCAGCTCAAGCCGTTTATCGTGACGGATAAGTCTTTGCTACTGTTGGCGGAATTGGCGGATCTGAACTGATTAGCTGTCCTAATAGTACTCCAGCTGTTGAGCGTAGAAATATTGGGATTGCTTACGCCCGTAACCAACTCGACTAAAGGCCAAAAGACATCCTGGTCGAAAATCTTCCCTGTGCCCGTCGTGTCGTAACCCTCCAGCATCAGTTCGCCCAAATTAGTCGATTGCGAGCCCACGTTGGTCGCATTGGAAAAAGCGTCCGCCGTCTTTATATTGGGATTGTATACAAAGAGTACACAACTCAGTATTATTGCCAGCGCTAATATCGCTATCAATATCACCTTTAACTTTATTTTCTCTTTCGTCTTACTCATTTTCGTCCTTATGCCTCTTTTTAGTTTATTTTCTTTTTTATTTGTCATATATAGTGGTTGAGATTTCTCCATTTCGCTTCGCTCCAGTCGTAAGGAGCGAAGCGACGGCATAGCGAGCAAGCAGATGCGTCTTGTGCGAGCGTCAATGACGTAATTCTGTCACCTTGAGCGGAGTGCAACGTAGTCGAAGAATCTCTTCAAAATGACATGATGCTCTTGCCACAACTACAATAAATAGTAGTTTTTCTCTATATAGAATATTCTATATATCTCATTTTTTGTCTTAAATATAGAATTTTCTATACCGATACAACTTAACTATAGCACACCAAAATGCAATTTGCAACATTTTTTGCAAAAAAAATAGCGCCAACGCTGTTGACACTTTTTTATTATTTCGTTCTTTACTCTTGGAAATTGAAAGATATTTCAATGTCATATTGAGCGAAACGTAGCGAAGTCGAAGAATCTCTACCGATTTTTATACTGTTGAGATTTCTCCATTCCGCTTCGCTCCAGTCGAAATGACGTATTGTTGGTCGTAATGACATATAATTGTCAAAATAACGCGTCTATTCTTGTTCCTAGTTGTTTGATTTCATTTTTGCTCTAACCTGTTCTGCGCTAAAAACCTTACCGTTTTCATAATCAGCAAGTCCTTGTTCAATGATTGCATTGAACTGCTCGTCTGTCATAGCGCCCAACGCCACTGGCTTTTCTTCCGGTAGCTTGACTTCAAATGGTAGACCGCGCTGTAAAATTACTTGCTGTAAAAATAATGCTATAGCATTTGACATAGGCATTCCTAGTTGATTTAGTATTGCTTCCGACTGCTCTTTGACACTCGGCTCTAATCTTACGTAGACATTTGACGTTCTTGCCATAACTCACCTCAATAATTTCTTACATATATATTATACACAATTGTATTGCGATTAGCAAGCATTTTGTAAAAAAATCGGTAGAGATTTCTCCATTCCGCTTCGCTTCAGTCGAAATGACGTAATACTCCACCTACTCACGCATTACACTAATTTTTACTTCACACCCATTAGGCGTGAGGCTATATAATACTACCCCACTTAAAGGGACAACAAGTGAGCCTTGCCACCATTACGCGCAAAAGCGGTTTCTCCGCCGTCGCCGTAGGACAAGGCTCTGATTCGTCCTGCCTTATAAAAGGCAAAACAGGATAAAAGCTCCCTTCATCTCAATCTCTGTCCGCTTGACCTTGATCAATACGGATGCCGGACTACTTGCGTACTTGCCTATCAGACAAGCGAGTGAAGCGCGGGCCGTACCGCGTTGGAATTCGTGACATTATTGTTATTCATGCTAGTGCCGGCCGCCGCCAGTCTGTACGAATTGTTGTAATTGTTATAGTTAGCCGACCGGAGCCAGGAATACGGCTATGCAAAGACAAGAACTTCTACCCTCCGACGGTATTATACCATACTATTTTCTAAAATATCAACTTTTTCTATACTTGTTGATGTAAAAGTGAGCCTCGCCTCCATTACGCTAAAAGCTCTCTTTCTCTGCCGTCACCGTAGGACAAGGCTCTTATTTGTCTTAGCTTAGATAGGTAGAGATTTCTCCACTGCGGTCGAAATGACATAAATTAAAGCTAAGACGCGACGAAATCCCCTTCATCTCATATCACTGTCCGCTCAACCTTAGTTAAAGCGAATACCGGAATACTTGCCTCTTGGCAAGCGGGTGAAGCGCGGGCCGTACCGCGTGACGCCGGCCGCCGCCAGCTACAAAGCCGACCGGAGCCAGGAATACGCACAGCCGAAAACAAAAGATTTCGCCGTTTTGGCTAATTTATTTATATTAATACTAATTACTTAAGGCTCTGCTTTGAGCGTATCCAACCGTTGAGCATTCTCTTGACGTCGTATATCAGCCTTGCGATTATCATAGCCTGCTTATTGGTTATGGCTTGCTTGGTCTTTGCCGTCTCGGCATAAAAGTCCAGTAGGCACAAGTTGACCATAGCCTGCTTTTGATGCTGGGCACGCTTCTCTTCCCTTTCAAAATTGGCGTGATAAAGACTTTCTATTACCGCCGTAGACGTATCCATCAGTCTGGATATTATGCTCCATCGCAAGGTCTTGGGCGACTTCTCCGTGATTACGAATATGTATTCGCTCAATTTCTTTGCGCCTGTGAATACCGCCATTTCTCTGTCCTTTGGCTGGTCAAAGTCAGTTATTCTAAAAGGCTTTCTTGACGCCCTCTCTTGATTTTGCATTTCGTCTTCAACAGCCGTCTTAATCTGCGTATCGTCTTGGACTTTGTCTGCGCCTAAGAGTTCGATTGCTATTTCTTGGTCTACGTTGTAAGTCATTTCTTTTATATACTCCTTTTGCCTAGTGTAAGTGGATAAATCGAGTTGCTCCTCAATGATTTTTTCTTTTTCTTCTATCGGCGACAGCTTCCGCTGTAGCTCTTTTGCAAACTTGATACTCATTGCGTGCTTTAAGTGTCCGTGGAATGCCGAGCAAGTCTGCCGTACCCTTTCGATATTTATCAGCCCTTCAAAGTACCCTTTCTTTATCAGTTTTACCCGCCACCGAAATCTTCGCTTAGTCTGCTTTTTTATAGTCTTTATTATCTTGCCGTCTTGGGTTACGCAAAATCTATACCCAAGATACGTCACTCCGTTCTTTATAGGGAAAATCTGCGTCTTGGAATTTAATTTCAATCCCAATCTCGCGACCAAATCGCTTATGCTATCCTTGACGAACCTCAAATAATCGAGATTCTCATGCAAAAGCACAAAGTCGTCCATATATCTGGAATACGCATTGATTCTAAAATGCTCTTTTATCAATCTATCCACGGGGTCGAGATAAAACATCCCAAAAATCTGGCTCGTCTGATTGCCTATCGGTATACCTCTGCCAGTCTTTTCGCCGTCGCAAAGAGGCTTTATGTCATACTTTTGCAAAAAGTCCGCGCTCGTATGATAGCCGTCGATTATTCCCTCAATCATCTTCCTTATGCGCGTGTCTACAATTCGGGAACATATCGCCGACTTCAATTTGTCATGCGGTATACTTGCAAAGAACTTAAGCACGTCGCATTTAAGAAAATAACCTTTGGCTCCGTGCTTGTTGATATGCTTGCGTATCATATTCTCAAATCTATCCAATGCAAAGTGACTGCCCTTGCCCTTTTGGCAGACGCAATTGTCATAGATAACTCTGTCGGAAAAATACGGCGTCAGCATATTGTCGCATATCACGTGCTGTATTACTCTGTCGCAATAGCGCATATTTTGTATTTCGCGACGCTTGGGTTCATAGACAATAAAGGTATTGTACCCGCCAAATCTAAACGTGCCATTGAGTAACTTCTTGTGTAATTCATAAATATTGCCTAGCGCGGAAATTTCAAATTTGATTATCGGCTTCTTGCTTCTACGCGAGGCTCTGCTCTTCAAATGCCCCGCATAGATATTCTCTATACTGAACAACTCTTCGTAAGTGTTGGTTATTAATTTATCGCTTTTCAAGCATGTCCGCCTATATACCTTTGGTTTTCTATCTCAGTCTTATTATTTTATCAAATAATAAGAGAAATTGTCAATTAGTTGTCATTGCCTCGTCTAAGTTAAAAAAAGAATAAATCTGATATTTAGCGCGACAAAAAGCGAGATACTGGGTATCTCGCTTTTGTTGTATAAGATTATTCTTGTGATATTCTAGTCTTTATCTGAAAAATCTTCTTTTCCTTCCTCTTGAGATTCTTCATCTTCTTTCCCCAGTTCAGGCGGAACAATATCGGTAGTCTCTTCTATTGCAGTCTCTTCTGTCAAAGTTTCTTCCAATAGAGTGTCTACGTTTTCCTCAGATTCGGCTATTTTCTCTTCCTTGGTTCCGTCTACTACGTTCTCTAACATATTGAGCGAACCTTGCTCTTGAGCTATCTCTTCAGCGTTGACTGCATTAGCTTTGAGTTGAGCTACTACCTCTGCGTGTTTCTTCTTATTCAAATTGTAGAAAAGCAAACATATCAGCATCAATATTCCGGATATTGCCGACATCCATAACGCTACGTTGCCGTAATTCTCGGCTATCTTGATAAGTTCCGGCGAAAGAATATTATCTGTGCCTTCCACAACTTTATAATTACTTGGATTAAAGCCCATCTTGGTTTGAATAAATGCAGGTACCAATGCCGCTAATTGTCCTACTACCAAGGTCAATTGATATGCAAAAGTCTGAACAAATCCTTCCAGTCTGTAACCACTCTTAGCTTGTTGTAAGTCACTTATCTCCGAAAGAAGAAGAGGTTGTAGACTTCCAAGAGCGTTGAACAACGATACAAATCTTATGATTGTGATTACGTATGGCGACCAACTGCCTTGCGGGAAGTTCTGCAAACCTATCAAAGCGCATATCAAGTTGGCGCTGACGTTACATGCTTGCCAAAAAATCAATATCGTGCGGTTGTTAAACTTTCTTGTCATCCAAGGAAGCAATATCATATTCGGCGTCGTCGCAAAACCTACGACTAGTGAAAGTCCGCCAAATAACGCCGCCGCGTCAGCCATATTTGTCGCATATTTAACTCTGGCGATTACTTCCCAGCTTAAATCTATTGTGCCCTTAAAACAGCCCAAACAAAGCGCCAAAGTGAATATCATAAGAGGTTTGTTCTTGACAATCATCTTTAAGCCTTCGATTGTGGATATCTTTTCTTTCTTCTTCTCTTCCTGAGTGACGAATACTCTTTCCTTTACACCGATAAGAGCTGTCGCGAGAGCTATACCTACTACTGCGCAAAATACCGCGTATATTCTTGCCGCGCCAACGTCGCCACCGCCCCATTTTATGAATACACCCTTTAGAGCATTCATTACCGTAGGCGCAAAACCAATGACTAGTCCTATCGGAGCCCATACGTCGGCTCTCTCTTGTTGATTTGGAGTTATTACTCCGGGGAACATATTGAAGGAATTATACCACAAATTCCACAATAATATAGTCGGCGTACACAGCATGTACACGTAAATGATTCTTTGCGTTTGGTTGAGACTTTGCGGAGACCATACAGATGCCGCGCCTAAGATAGCTACAATCGGAGCCAAGCAAAGTATGTAAGGCTTGTATCTTCCAATTTTAGTTTTTGTACGCTGTATCATCCTGCCGTAAATCGGCGTAATTATAAGGGCAAGAACACTTGCAACTATATACATAACCTGCGCGTGCACAGGACCGTAATCACCCAAATCGTAAAGTAGCGGTATTTGACTTACCGTAACGTAAATAGATACTAAGTTTGCGATAAAACTCATTCCAAGACCGGATACGCCAAATCGCAATATTTCTTTCAAATTAAGAAATCTACCTTTAGGCGGTTCTTTCCAAAATCTTTTGAGATTCGCGCCTAGCGCCGCCGCCCTTTTGGCAAATTTTTTGTCAGAAGAAGTCTTTTTGCTCATAATTCCCCCCATAAAGCAAAGTCGTTATTTCTATTATATAATTATTTCAACCGTTAAGTCAATACTAATTTTTAATAAATGTGAAATTTACAAAATTTAATTATAAAAATCTTTATGCTTTTGAGTTTTTTAGCGTTGCGACAAGGATACGTTTAATTTCTAAGCAGTCCTCAAGAATAGAATTGCTTTCACTTTCCGAAATATATTCTGTAAGGGCAAGTAGTCTTATCCAATATTCTGATTCTGCTGTTTCTTTTAATGCAATATGTAATTTAGAAATAAAGTCGGCTTTACTTACACCATAGGTAGCTTCGTTAATATTAGCGCCTATGCTTGTTCCGCTACGAATCAACTGCTTGGAAATTATTGTTTCATGTTTTTCTTTGCAAAGAAATTTGTGTAATTTTACTATTCTCACTGCAAAAAGCAAAGACTTTTCTTGTAATACGTTGTCTTGTGACATTTGTTCCTCTTTAGATAATAGA
>CAMWPK010000076.1 GCA_947176115.1 uncultured Clostridia bacterium | reverse complement strand
ATATATAAGACTTATTAATTTACGCAAATATTATCTTACAGTATAGTGAAAAATTGGAGCAATAATGATTAAGGCGCTTTTATTAAAACTTAAAGAATCGTTTATCTCGGTTTTGCCGATTGCGGTTATCGTACTTATACTTTCTTTTACCCCCTTAGCGCCTTTGAACGCAACCGAGCGAATCACCTTTGCTATTTGCGCCGTATTGCTTATATTGGGTATAGGACTTTTCAATTTGGGAGCAGACCTAGCAATGACGCCTATGGGCGGACACGTAGGTACGGGACTTACAAAGTCAAAAAAGGTATTCGTGCTCATCTCCGTATGTTTTGTAATGGGCGTACTCATTACCGTTGCGGAACCTGACCTCTCCGTCCTTGCTTCGCAAGTCAGCGAAGTTATGAACAATATGGTACTTATCATTACCGTCGGCGTAGGCGTGGGTATCTTCCTCATTATTTCTATTCTCAAAATAGTATTCCATAAAAGCCTATCAATGCTTTTGATGTTTTTCTATATGATGCTGTTTGCAATTTGCGCGATACTTATTGAATGCGGAAAGAACAACTTCCTTTCCATTTCATTCGATTCTGGTGGCGTAACTACAGGTCCTATAACGGTACCTTTTATAATGGCGCTCGGCTTTGGTATTGCTACTACCGTCGGCGGTAGGGACGCCAATGAAAACAGCTTTGGTCTTATCGCATTATGCTCTATTGGCCCTATAATCGCGGTAATGATACTTGCGCTTTGCTCCAAAGGCGAAATATCGCATGATACGTTAAATGCCCTCGCCTCCTACGATACCGTAGAGGAGAGCCTTAAGTCAATAGGTCACGCGCTTTTGAACAACGTCAAGAACGTCGGCGTAGCCTTGGCGCTCATCGTCGCATTCTTCCTAATATTGCAATTCACGGTACTTAAACTTCCCCGTCAAAAACTAGCTCAGATTGGTATAGGTATCGCTTACACCTTCGTGGGCTTGGTCATATTCCTAGTCGCAGTGGAAGTAGGCTTTATGCCTATCGGCTACAAACTCGGCACGGAGATAGCAAGTTACTCCAAAGCAATTCTTGCCGTATTCGGCTTCGTAATAGGTTTTGTAGTAGTATTGGCGGAGCCTGCGGTACACGTTCTCAACAAGCAAGTTGAACAAGTTACCGGCGGTGGTGTAAAGAAAATAGAAATGATGCTTGCGCTATCAATAGCGGTAGGCATATCTCTATGTCTTTCTATAATTAGAATTATCTTCCACTTCTCGCTTTTATACTATTTGATACCGGGTTATCTTATTTCTTTGGGACTATCCTTCTTCGTTCCCAGAATTTACACGGCGATAGCGTTCGATTCCGGTGGCGTTGCCAGCGGTCCATTGACTTCAAGTTTCATTTTGCCATTAATCGTAGGCTCGTGCGTTGCTGTCAACGGCGGTCCGGATTCTATCCTAACCGACGCTTTCGGCGTGGTCGCAATGGTAGCAATGACGCCTTTAATTACTATTCAGGCGCTAGGCTTCAAAGCCATTATGTCGGCAAAGGTACGCAATAAGATAGCTATGAAGAGAATACTCTCTGCCGACGACGAGCAAATTATTTACTTTAAGTAGGAGGGCTATATGGGAGATAAAAACCACAATAAAGAACACTCAACCGATAGCAAAAAAGAAAGCAAACAAAGCGCTTCCCAAAAAGCAAAGCCTTCAGTTACTGCATCTAATACGGTCAAGAGTAATAGGCTCAAACTTCTCGTGACGATAGTCGCTAGGAAAAAAGCCGAATATTATACCGACCTTATACAGTCCTTTGAAGTAAATATGCAAATGGTCATACTTGCGGAAGGTACGGCAAACGCCAAAATGATGAGCCTGCTAGGTTTGACAGACAGCGATAAGGCAGTTATTCTCGGCGTAATACAAGAAAACAAGATTCCTGATGCATTGCGCACGTTGGAAGAGAAATTCCACACCATAAAGGACGGCAAAGGCGTAGCCTGCACGATACCTTTGACAAGCGTAATAGGCACGTTGATATACGGCTTTTTAAGCAACAACAGAATGACGGTTAAGGAGAGCAAATAATGAATAATTACGAAATGGTTTTATGCATAGTAGACGCCGGATTTTCAGAACTCGTTATGGACGCGGCAAAGGAAGAAGGCGCTCGTGGCGGAACGGTTATCCATGCGCGCGGTACCGCCAATAAAGAAGCCGAGCAGTTTTTCCATATAGCTATACAGCCTGATAAAGATATTGTCTTGATTTTGGTCCCTGCAGACATTAAGGACAACGTGCTTCACGCAATTTACCGCAACGCAGGACTTAAGAGCGAAGGCAAAGGTATCGCCTTTTCCATTGCCGTAGACGAAGTCGTGGGTATCTCCTCGCCTTCCGCCTCCCCTGCTACGCCTAACGAAGACGGTAAGGTAGACGAGAAGAAAGCTGACAAGAAAGAAAATAACTCAAAAAATACCAAAGAAAAAAAGTAAAATAATTAAAAGAAAACAATATAAGCAAAAGCAAGGCGTAAAGCCTTGCTTTTTGTGTACCATATCAATTATGATACTCAATCTCTCATCAAAACCAAATTTGACATTTGTCATATCTACTGCTATTATATATATTAAAGGAAATAACTATGTTTGGTAAAAATCTTAAAGTCGCTAATAAGAATAACCGTAAAAATCAAACAATACTAAATAAGTGTCTTTTTTCAGCAAACGTTTTTGTGTCATTTTTTTGCATATGCTCATTTATTGCTCTTTGGCGATTTTTACCACAAACTATCCCCGCTCATTGGACAAGTGACTGGACAATAGATAGATTTGCAAGCCGAAATGAAATTTTCATCCATTTCATTTTAGTAGTTGTGCTTTTAGTATCGGATATTATAGCATATTTAGTACTTGAGCAAACACCCTATGAAAAAATCAGCATCTCCATTACTCATGGATTACTTGGAACTTTTCAATTAGCTTATCTCATATTTATCGTAACTATGTATGATAAATATTTGAGCAACGCTCAATCTTTTTATATTTGGTTTAGCGCAGTATTAATAACGTGCTGTGTGTTATACGTAGTTACGTTAGTATCTATCATAATACGCTCTAAAAAATCAATCATTTCATTTACAGAAAATAACAAAAAAATCAATAATTCTTTTAGCTAAATATTCCCAATAAATAACGCAACCTTAACGAAATCATTCGAATAAGGTTGCGTCTGGTGCACCCAAAGAGACTCGAACTCCCAACCTTTCGGTCCGTAGCCGAACGCTCTATCCAATTGAGCTATGAGTGCATTAGTTGAGGTACATTTGACATTATAGTTAATTCTTCTCTATTTGTCAATCAAAATTAGGTAGGCTTATTCAAAAACTTCTTTGACTTTTCTTCCAAAATTGCTATAATAGACTTATGGAATATAACGTAAGAGAAATGCAACCAAACGAATACTTTCTATTAAACGACATTTTGTATAATGCCATATTCATTCCTCAGGGCGTTGCTCCGCCTCCCAAGAATATAATCGAACAAGAAGAATTACAAGTCTACGTCAAGGACTTTGGAAAGCAAAAAGACGACGTAGCATTAGTCGCGGAAATAGACGGTAAGATTATTGGAGCTGTATGGGCAAGAATTATGAACGATTACGGACATATAGACAATGATACCCCATCGCTTGCTATTTCTATTTACAAAAACTATAGAGGCTACGGCATTGGTACTAGCTTAATGCAAAATATGATTTCGCTACTCAAATATCGCGGTTACAAAAGAGTTTCGCTTGCTGTTCAAAAAGAGAATTACGCAGTTAGAATGTATAAGCGCGTCGGTTTTATAATAGTTGACGAAAATTCAGAAGAATACATAATGGCGCGTGAATTAAAATAATAAAAACAGACCTCCGAAGAGGTCTGTTTTTATTTACTAAATAATTTTTCCGTAAATATATCTTGACGCAATATCGCCGTCAGCTTTGAGCTCAATAACAATCTTGTTACCCTTGCCGGTATTGTTACCGTGTACGATAACCGTAATTTCTCCGGCACCGTCGCTCAACAATGCTACGCGCGTCAATACGTCTGACAAGTCATTGCCTGTCTGTCCCGGACGAGCCGTAAGCGTATTGTCTTTGGTGTAAATAAGCCCTTTGATTATAGGATTGCGGTATCTGCGAGATCCGTTCTCTTCTTCTACCATACCCATTTTAGCTTCATTGTCGCCGTATAGTATACCAACGATTTCTTCTAGGTTGTTGGTTGAAGTCACGCCCTCAACGGCCTTATTATCTCTGCCGTCCCTAGAATAGCTTGCGCAATTAACAATGTTGCTGTTTCCTTCGTTTCTACCTACGAATGCGCCTCTATCGCTGTTGTCGTCTGCGTTGCGAGCGCCACCGGTGGAATAACTGCTGACTATACTAGCGCTATTGCCGTTGAATCCCGCAAAGCCTCCTGCGATTCTTCCTGCGCCTTCGTTTGTTGAATAGCTAGACTCTATAGCGCCATCATTGTATCCTACAAAACCGCCTGCGTATGCATTGTTTCCGTTTGCCGTTACAGTAGCTATTATGTTGTTGAGAGTAAATTCACCGCTATAAGAATTTGTAATGCTACCGCTATTTATTGCTACAAAACCGCCTGCGTATATACCGCTAAGTTGCTCTGCCGTTACGGTTACAAAACTCTTATCGTTATCGTCGATATCGCCTATTGCAAAGCTATTCTCAATCTTACCTTCATTGTTGACAACAAATCCGGCTCCGCCGATTGTCGTCACCTGCGCTCCGCTCGGCAAAATCTTACCAACGGTTGCGGTAACCTTGCCGTAAAAACCTACGTTAGACGCTTCGGCAGTAGCTTTATTGTTTATCATTACGCCACCGACGTTTCTGCCTGCAAGCGTAGCGTAAACCGACGCTGTATTTATGGTTCCGTTGTTGTTGATAACCATACCTGCTACGTCAGCGCTTTCTGCCTTTATAGAATTTATTTGAACTAGCACGTTGCTTATAGTTCCGTTGTTATTGATAGCTATAGGAGCGACTTGAATAGCTTTAACCTCGTCGCTTAGTTTCTCCAAATCATACCCTGCAAAACTCATACCGACGTAGAATACGTTGCGAATTATAGCATTACTATCTATATCTGCAAACATAGCATACTGCAAAGTTTCTTGGTTATCGTTCTTCATTACGCCGTCTGCCGTCAATACTTTGTTGCCTAGTAAAATATTAGATACTGTGTGATTATTGCCATCGATAATGCCTTTGAAATTGACTATTTGAGCGATTTCATAGCCGTTGAAATCAATATTGTTTTCAATTGAGAATTCGTCGGCGCTACTAGGATTAATAAAAGCATTCAAAATTATATAAGCGTATTCGCCTGCATTAGTAACGATATATTTGCCGTCCCTATATTCAGGCTTCTTATAGCTCATATACTGTCCTTCTACCGTAACGCTTTGGCTTGCAATATACTTGTTAGAGTCGTTGCGATTTGCCGAAAGCGACACGTCATAGAGCTTTCCGTAAAACTCGTCGTTGACGGTATACTTATCGTCAGGATCAGTTAAATCTTTAATAAATACGTCGTCAAGCATAAGTTCAAAGGTATGATAAATTATCGTAATACCGTCAGCGCCGTATTCTACATCTCTAACTATCGCTAAGTCGCTCTCTCCGTCTACGCTATCCCAATAAAAACGCGGTTTGCCGGAAGTTTCAAAAAGCTGTACTTTATGTTGCAAAGTATCTTGATTTACAAGGTGACCGTCTGAATTGTGATATTCTTTCACGTCATAGACGAACGCGCTCTTGGCTGTGTCAAAGATTATATCTACTTTATTCGCGCTATGCGAATAATTTGCCCAAGTTACGCTTTTTCCGTCTGCATCTTGGAGAGAATAATCTGCGCCGTTGTAACGAACTATGGCGTTCCCTTCCTCGTCGCGATATACGAGAATTGTAGTTCCGTCCTGCTTAGCTATACCGTTTTCTCCGTCTGCGTCATACTTATAAAAATCGTATGTTGACGCTTCTACAAACTTGAAATTATTGGAAATCGTCTTAGTCAAAGCAGTCGTCGTCAAATTAGGAGCATCGAAATTGAGAGCAATCTCCGTTGCTTTAGAATCGGCGGATATCTTCCAAGATAGCTTTGCCGAGCCGTCGTTGCCGTAATTCAAATTGATAGTCTCAGGCTCTATCGGCGCGAGCTTATTGATAACAAAGTCCTCGTTTTCTTCACTATACGGACTTGTTAGATATACGTTGTCGTCGCCGTTGGCTCTAACCTTAAAGATATATTTGCCCACTTCGTCGAAATTGAACTTATTACGGTATGCGTAACTCGTGCTGGACAATTCTCCCGAATTGCCTACGATATTGCCGTCCTCGTCCAACATTATCAATGTATAAGTGACCTTATAATCTCCGCCTGCAGATACAGCTTTCCAAGATATTGTCGTACCTGACATACTGCTAAACTCAGGAATTGCCAAAACCGTTGAATTGTAATAAGATTTTACGCTTGCAATAGAAGGAGAATATTCAGTATCGTCCGACGCAGGATTTGCAATGACGCTTAGTATATACTCTCCATATTCTCCGTAAAGGTCTTCGTTGTCAAAACTATATGACAAAGACTCCGTAGTCAACTCGTCAATAGTCTTACCTTTGCTGTCCGTGACCTTGACAGAATAATTTACCGCTCTGTCGCTGGCGCTCCAAGACGCCACTTTATCTGTTATTGTCACAATAGGAGTATCCAGAGCGTTACCCTTGCGGTACGTTATAGCCGAACTCTTGTCGCTGGTTCCGTACTTTTCACCGTCGCCGTATGCTCTAACCGCGATTGAAAAATTGCCGTAACCCCTTACGATTAAACTTAAGTCGCAAGTCGTATTGGTGACGCTTTGTTCTTGCTCTTCTCCGTTTATTGAAATAAAATACTCTTTTGCATTTTTTACTTCGTCCCAACTCAACACACTGCCGTTGAGCTCCAAATTCTTCGGCGTAGAGAGTTTTATCAATCCGTCTGCGTCTTTAGGTTGGCACGCGGTTGCAAACATAGCTATGCACACAACGTGCAATATACAGA
>CAMWPK010000075.1 GCA_947176115.1 uncultured Clostridia bacterium | reverse complement strand
TTTTCCGCCAATCTAATACTTTGCGATAGCCGACGTACGGCTAGTACGACGACTCCCGCCAAGCATCATCTTGACGAAAAATTCGCTATTTAATATTTGCCTATCTTTCTTCTCGCCGAACTAGATTTGTAATTGGTCACTAAGCAAGCAAGACAAGCGAGTAGCAATTGGCAAATCCAAGTTTAAGGTAAAGAGATATTTTCGGTATTTTGCTACAAGTCAAGAAATCTCTACTGATACCAAACGCTTGACAATTAAGTCAAAATGTAATAACATAAATTATTGATACAATACTTCACGGAGTGATTATGAAGTTAAACGGTTCACAAATCTTAATAGAGTCATTATTAGAGCAGGGAGTTGATACCATTTTTGGTTATCCGGGCGGTTCGGTTCTTAACATATACGACGCTTTGTATTCCTATCAGGACAAGCTCAAGCACGTTCTTACCGCTCACGAGCAAGGCGCGTCGCACGCTGCTGACGGCTACGCAAGAGCTACGGGCAAAGTCGGCGTAGTTCTCGCTACTTCCGGTCCGGGAGCAACCAACCTTATCACGGGTATTGCCACTGCATTTATGGACAGTGTGCCAATGGTAGCTATTACGGGCAACGTAGGCACTTCGCTCATTGGTCTTGACTCATTCCAAGAAGTGTATATTGCGGGCATAACTATGCCTATTACAAAACACAACTTTGTTGTACGCAACGTTGAAGAACTTCACGACGTAATGAGAGAGGCTTTTAGAATTGCGCAAAGCGGAAGACCTGGTCCGGTACTCGTAGATATTCCCAAGGACGTCACGTCCAACGTATGCGAATTCACGCCTATGCCTAAAATTGAAGCAGACGAATACGTCAAGGCTGACAAAAGCGTAATTGAAGAAACAGCCAAACTTATCAACAACGCAAAAAGACCGGCGATACTTTTCGGCGGTGGCGTACTAATATCTCAAGGTGAAAAAGAACTTTTAGAGCTTATGCAAAAGGCGCAGATACCTGCTACTCACACGCTTATGGCTGCAGGAGTACTGGGTTGGGGAGAGAAACTCAATCTTGGACTTATTGGTATGCACGGCTCTATGTCGGCAGGCAGAACTATTGCGGGAAGCGACCTTGTAATTGCTATCGGCACAAGATTTTCCGACAGAGTTGCCACGGCAAAGGAGAAGTTTATCCGTGAAGCAAAGGTTATACATATAGATATTGACGCTGCGGAAATCAACAAAAACGTTTCTAGCGATTTGAGCGTTATAGGCGACGTAAAAGAAGTATTGACGCAGTTGCTACCGCTTGTTAAAAAGGCAAAGCACGACGAGTGGCTTGCGCAAATTGCCGAGTGGAAAAAATACGATTATCAGCCTAAGGACAAGGACGGCGTGTTAAGACCGCATCAGATTATACAGGCAATATCCGACGAGATAGGCGAGGACGGAATTATCGTCACAGACGTAGGTCAACACCAAATGTGGGCGGCTCAATATTCCAAGCGCACCAAGTGCAGAAGTTTCCTCACGTCGGGCGGACTTGGCACAATGGGTTACGGTTACGGCGCGTCGATAGGAGCTCAGACGGCATTCCCAAGCAGAAAGGTTGCGCACGTAACGGGCGACGGTTCTTTCCATATGAACCTCAACGAGTTGTGTACCAGCGTAAGTTACGGTTTGCCAATCGTCAGCGTAGTTATCAACAACAACGTTCTTGGTATGGTTCGTCAATGGCAGACGCAATTCTACGGCAAGAGATATTCCCAAACCACGCTTGACAGGGCTACCGACTATGTCAAACTTGCCGAGGCTTTTGGCGGAAATGGATACAGAGCTACCACGCTTGAGGAGTTCAAAATTGCTTTGAGCCAAGCGTACAAGTCAGGCAAGCCCTGCATAATCGAAGCCGTCATTGACAGAGATGAAAAGGTATTGCCTATGATACCGGCAGGACAAAGCATAGATGAAATAATAATGTAATCAATGTTTAGCAAATACTAAGCACTAGAATATAAATTTTATATTTTTGGAGGATACAAAAATGATTAAGAAGTATTATGATACTGATTGCGATTTGAAGCTTTTTGACGGAAAGACCGTAGCAGTTATCGGTTTTGGCTCACAAGGCCACGCGCATGCAATGAACCTTGCAGACAGCGGTGTGAACGTAGTCGTAGGTCTTAGAGAAGGCTCAAGACACACCGAGAAAGCCCTCAAGGCAGGACTTAAAGTTATGTCTGTAAAAGATGCCGCTAAGGCAGGCGATTTTGTAATGATGCTCGTTCCTGACGAAACTTGCGCAGATATATATGACGCTGAAGTAAAGCCGTTTATGAAAGCAGGCAAGGTATTGATGTTTGCTCACGGTCTTAATATTCACTTCAAACTTATTAAGCCGTCTAAGGACATTGACGTTATCATGGTTGCTCCTAAGGGACCCGGTCACACGGTTAGAAGCCAATACGAAGAGGGCAAGGGCGTTCCTTCTCTTATCGCAGTATATCAAGACGCTTCCGGCAAGGCTAAGGACTACGCTTTGGCATACGCAAGCGGAATCGGCGCAGGCAGAGCAGGTATTTTGGAGACCACTTTCAGAGAAGAAACCGAAACCGATTTGTTCGGCGAGCAAGCAGTTCTTTGCGGTGGCGTAACTGAATTGATGAAAGCAGGCTTTGACACGTTGGTAGAAGCAGGCTATGCTCCTGAAATGGCATACTTTGAGTGTATACACGAAATGAAGCTCATCGTTGACCTTATCAACAAGGGCGGATTTGAAATGATGAGATATTCTATTTCCAATACGGCTGAGTACGGCGACTACCGCACTGGCAGAAGACTTATCACTGAAGATACGAGAAAGGAAATGAAGAAAGTTTTGCGTGAAATCCAAGACGGCACGTTCTGTTCTGAGTGGATGACGGAAAACAAGAGCGGTAAGTGCGCTCACTTCCTTGCGACCCGTCAATTGGAACTTGAACATCCTCTTGAGAAAGTCGGAAAAGAACTCCGTACAATGATGAGCTGGTTGAAAAAGTAGGTTGTGTTGTTCGGCGAGAAGAGAGGCTAGGCAAAACTAAAATGCATCTTTTCCGCCAATACAGCCTTTGGCTCACGCCGACGTACGGCTAGTACGCCGACGCTCGTCAAAGACCATCTTGACAAAAAATCCGCTATTTTATTCTTTGCCTATCTCTCATCCCGCCGAACGAGGAGTTTTGAATAGAGGAGTATAGTAGAGGAGCGTTGCGGTTGTTCGCTTACCTGTTCGCCTCAAAGCGAGGTTAGGTACGTTCTATGTCATTTTGACTGGAGCGTAGCGGAATGGAGAAATCTCAACCGTATAAACAATATATAGTATTTAAGTATTATATATAAATAATAATCAATATAATAGAAATTTGGTTGAATAAGTCGTTTATTTAATAAATGGCTTATTTGACTACCAAGAGAGAGGAAAATATGAAACTTAGAAGTGAATATTTGACAAAGGGAGTCGAAACGGCTCCGCAAAGGTCGCTCCTATATGCGTGCGGTTACACCAAGGAAGAATTGGAGCGTCCGCTCATAGGCGTTGTATCTGCTCACAGTGAAATCGTACCGGGGCATATACATCTTGACAAAATCACCGAAGCGGTCAAGGCAGGTATAAGACTTGCCGGAGGTACGCCGATTATGGTACCGTCAATAGGGGTTTGCGACGGCATCGCAATGGGACATATAGGAATGAAATATTCCTTGGCTTCAAGAGAACTCATTGCCGACAGCGTCGAAACCATGACAATGGCGCATTGCTTTGACGGCTTAGTCCTTGTTCCCAACTGCGATAAGATAGTTCCGGGTATGGTTATGTCTGCGGTTAGAATGAACGTTCCTGCCGTAGTAATGAGCGGTGGACCTATGCTTGCAGGCACGGTATGCGGTCAAGAAACTTCGCTTTCTAAGATGTTTGAAGCCGTTGGCGCTAGAAAAGCCAACATTATTGACGACAAAGAACTTCTTGAGTACGAGGAGAATTGTTGTCCGTCTTGCGGTTCTTGTTCGGGCATGTATACCGCCAATTCAATGAACTGTCTTTGCGAAGCTATCGGTATAGCTCTCCCCGGCAACGGTACTATTCCTGCTGTTATGAGTTCAAGAATAACCTTGGCAAAACACGCAGGTATGGCAATTATGGATTTAGTCAAGAGAGGAGTAAAGGCAAGAGATATCATCAACGAAAAGTCAATCCGCAACGCTTTGGCTTGCGATATGGCTTTGGGCTGTTCAAGCAACAGCGTATTGCACTTGCTTGCAATTTCCAATGAAGCAGGCTTCCCGCTCGACCTCAAGACTATCAATGAGATAAGCGCGCGTACGCCGAATCTTTGTCACCTTGCTCCGGCAGGTCCTACGCATATGCAAGACCTCAATTCTGCAGGCGGTGTTCAGGCGGTGCTTGCCGAGCTTGCCAAGAAAAATCTTATTGACACGTTGGCAATTACGGCGACTGGCAAAACTGTCGGCGAAAACATCAAGAACGCAAGCGTCAAGGACTACAATACAATCAAGTCTATTGACGCGCCGTATTCTACTACTGGCGGTATAGCTATTCTTTGGGGCAATATTGCCAAGAACGGTTGCGTAGTTAAGCGTAGCGCGGTAGCTCCTGAAATGCTAGTTCATTCTGGACCTGCAAGGGTATATGATTGCGAAGACGACGCGATTAGCGCAATCTACGGCGGACAAATCAAAGCGGGCGACGTAGTCGTCATAAGATACGAAGGACCTAAGGGCGGTCCGGGTATGAGAGAAATGCTCAATCCGACGTCTGCATTGGCGGGTATGAAACTCGATAAGAGCGTAGCTCTCATTACTGACGGAAGATTTTCCGGCGCATCTCGAGGCGCGTCAATCGGTCACGTAGCTCCCGAAGCCGCCGAGGGAGGAGAGATTGCTTTGATAAAGGAAGGCGATATCATAGATATTGATATTCCCAACAATTCCGTCAACGTACGCGTAGACGACAAAGAGTTGCAAGCGCGCAGAAGCAAGCTCGTAGAAAGAGAGCCTAATATAAAGACAGGTTGGCTTGCAAGATACGCTCGACTTGTATCGAGCGCAGACAAGGGCGCGGTGTTGAAGTGATTTGGAGATAAGGAAGCGCCGTAATTTTGCACGGCAACAACGCTTCCTATACTTCTTCAAACTCACTTGACGTACGGCAAGTACGCCTGCGTTCGTTTTCATTGTCTAGAAAACGTTCTTGCTCGTGAAAATCTTGCGCCACTCCCTTATCTCCAAATCGTTCGGCTCAAAGAGAGGCTAAAGGCTGTCATTTCGACTGGAGCGAAGCGAAATGGAGAAATCTCAACCGAATTGACGTCATAAACAATAAAATATAAAGGACAAAGCATTATATGTTGACAATAGACAAAGTTTATCATGCCCAACAGGTGTTGAAAGAAGCAATAAGAGAAACCGACGTAATATACGCCCCCAAAATCAAGGATGGCGCAGAAGTATTCTTGAAGACAGAAAACCTTCAAGTCACAGGTTCTTTTAAGGTGCGTGGGGCTTATTACAAAATATCCCAACTCAGCGATGCGGAGAAGAGCAAGGGCGTTATCGCTTGCTCGGCTGGCAATCATGCTCAAGGCGTCGCTTTAGCCGCAAAGAAGAATGGCATCAAGTCTTTGATATGTCTTCCGGACGGCGCGCCAATCTCCAAGGTAAACGCTACTAGAAGTTACGGCGCAGATATTTGTCTTGTCAAGGGAGTATACGACGACGCTTACAATATGGCGCTCAAGCTCAAGGACGAAAAGGGTTATACCTTTATTCACCCTTTCAATGACGAAGACGTAATAGCGGGACAAGGTACGATAGGTCTTGAGATACTTTCTCAAATCAATGACCTCGACGCAATCGTCGTACCAATCGGCGGTGGAGGACTTATTGCAGGACTTGCTTTTTCTGCAAAGTCGCTCAAGCCGTCAATCAAGATTTACGGCGTGCAGGCGAGTGGCGCTCCAAGTATGGAAAAGTCTTTCAAAGAGCATAAGATTGTCAAGCTCGACAGCGTACATACAATAGCCGACGGTATTGCCGTCAAAGAGCCGGGAAGTCTTACGTACGAGCTTATTTCCAAATACGTAGACGATATCGTCACTGTCAATGACGACGAAATATCTGCGGCAATACTTGCTCTGATTGAACAACACAAAATGGTTGCAGAGGGCGCAGGCGCAGTGTCGGTAGCGGCTACTATGTTCAACAAAATTCCTACCGACGGTAAGAGAATTTGTTGTCTTGTATCAGGCGGAAATATAGACGTTACGATACTCTCAAGAGTAATCAGAAGAGGTCTTGTAATGAGCGGACGCAACTATATCGTCACCTTAGAACTTGTCGATAAGCCTGGACAGCTTACGGACGTTTCTAAAATCATATCGGATTTGGGCGGTAACGTAATATCTATTCACCACGAGCGTTCCAATGAGGGTAGCGACGTCAACGGATGCTTCCTTCATATCCAAATCGAAACCAAAAACTTTGAGCATATTCACAGCATAGAAAGCGAGCTTAGAAAAGCAGGCTTTAAGATAGTATAGGAGGTATTATTATGAAAGTAGTCAGCACGTCCAACGCGCCTCAAGCAATCGGACCTTATTCACAGGCAATGATTAGCGGTGGTATGGTATACACTTCAGGACAAATTGCAATCAATCCAGCAAACGGTAATATAGAAGCCAAGACGATAGAAGAGCAGACGCACCAAGTCTGCAAGAACGTCAAGGCAGTCTTAGAGGCAAGCGGGTCTTCGCTAGATAAGGTTGTCAAGACGGTATGTTTCTTGGCAGATATGGGCGACTTTGCTACGTTTAATAGCATATACGCCGAGTATTTCACTTCCAAGCCCGCAAGGTCTTGCGTAGCAGTTAAGACTTTGCCTAAGAACGTGTTAGTGGAAATCGACACTATAGCAGAAGTTTAATGAGAAATGTCAACCATACTGACGTTACCCTGAGCGTACGTAGCGAAGTCGAACGGGTCTTAACCGCTTAAAAATAAACATTAAAAACCACGCATTTTCTTGCGTGGTTTTCATTTTACAATCAAATCTTCTATTATTTCTAAAATTTTT